>JBGPDI010000085.1:0-20857 GCA_041482215.1 Candidatus Acidiferrum sp.
GCTGAAAGCTCGGGTGGTAATCTACGCCTATAAACATCATGTTCGGCTCCTTTCCCCCGAGCCTTGGTCGTCAACCAAAGTCTACTCGGGGTCGAGGAGCCGACATTGTTATGCAATCAAGTGGATCCGAACGTCGTCGCCTCGGCCAGCGCCTATCGCACCCAGACCCACGACACCGCCCCACCCCGCGGGTGGCACAGCCAAACTCAACGATCAATGTCGGGGTGGCCCATGCTTTCGGCTTGTGAAAGCGCGGGGTTTTTGACTTTCTTTTCTCTTGTTTGACTTCCCCCCGCCCCTAACTCCTGCCACTCCAATCATTTCCAATTTCATTTCAACTTTATCTTGACAAATATAGTACCTATGAGTTAACATTAGTCGTGATTTGTCGATTCCAGCGTCGCCATCTTCGCCTGTTCCTATCAGGTCTTCCAACTCCTTTGTTTGCTTCACCGCCTCTATCCCTTTTATTTTCAACTCGTTACAGCCATACCTACACAACGGCAACTCCCCAACTCCTTTGCAATCAATTCCTTACGCAGTCTTTTCGTCACCACGGAGGGGTGTACTCCCTTCCCACCCAAATCCCTGAAGTATCACTTGAAGTTTGCGGCCGCATTCTAAAATGGAAGAGCCACGTGGCACCCTCTCCTTGCCCGTTTTTTGCACAAAGCCGGGTGGTATCGTTCCTTATGTCCTTACTTCGTTACATCTCTACTTCCTCTCATCGGAAACAGCATTGGCTCGGCAGGTGGAGTGTCGGCAATCGCCTCCAGTTGCGGATAGTGCTGCCGGAGCGGCTCCGGTACTTTCACTTTCGATCCCTTCAAAATGCTGATGAGCTGCAGGGCATTGACCACAGCTTTGCCCTGGAAATGATTGTTGGTGACCACGAACGTGTCACGCACCTGCGTGGAGACTTTGTTGATCCGTGTGACCCACGGCGCGAGCTCGTCGGCGGTGTAAAGATAGTTGTAGCGCTCGTGCGCGGGTATCTTGGCATCGTCCGTGAACCATGTATCGTAGCGCCGGCCATGCAGCCGGACGTATCCCACCGGCGAAGTGGCTTGAGCGGAGGGCGCAAGAGATCGGCCGATGATGGGCTGATCGATGTTGCAGAAGCTGGCGCCGCTGGCGCGCAACAAATCCAGCGTTTCCGGAGAGTCCCATGTGGCGTGGCGCACTTCAACGACCAGTGGATAGTCCGCGAAGCGCTTGAGAACAGCGGAAAGATATTCAACCGTCTCCTTCGTGCGGTGAAAAGAGAAAGGGAATTGCAGCAGGATTGCGCCAAGCCGATTGGCCGCGCGCAGAACATCAAACCCCGCGCGAACCGCGCGTTCATCGGCCGCGGCGGAACTGGATGTTACGGATCGTATGTCATGCGTGAATCGTTGCCAGAGTTTTGCAGTGAAAAGAAATCGCGGATTCGCCGCCACACGATCGATCCACTGTGCAGCGTGCTCGGGACGCAGCGGCTGGTAAAACGAAGTATTGATCTCAATGGTGTCAAAGTATTCAGCAAGGTAGGTTGCTTCGTGGAATCCCTTGGCACGTCGAGATGGATATACAAAACCGGCCCAGTCGGGATAAGCCCAGCCAGCAGGCCCGATTCGCAGGATGCCGGTTGGCGCGGGACTCTTCGAAGATTCAGTCTCGTTTGATAGTTGTGGAGTTGTTGATTTCCGTTGCGGCATGATGCGGCGCAAACAAATTGCGCCGTGAGCAGAGTAGAGGGAAGGGAGGAGAAGTGTCAACGCAACTTAGCCAAAGAATAGTGCGAGACATTGCCCCCGGCGTTACGGGCTGCTATGCTTTTCTACGATGTGGTGCAAAAACCCGAACCCCGTTCCTCTCCTCTTCTTCAGCTTCTCCTATAGGTGCACACATGAAAGTTTCCATCAATTACAAACACGTAGAGGCACACAAACCAGCCGAGGAAGAATTCGAGCGTCAGGCAGGTAAGCTGGGAAAATTGCTGCAAAGTTATTCGCCGGATCTCGTGCAATTGCACGGGGTATTTTCACAAACTCCGCGCAAGGACGAGAAATCGTGTGCCCTGAATTTATCGTTGCCTACCGGAACGCTGCACGCCACCGCTACCGGCTCAACGGTCCGAGCCAGCTGCAAAAAAGCGTTCAGCGAACTGCAATCGCAAACGAAAAAACATCAAGCTAAATTGCGCAAAGACTACGAGTGGAGACGAAAGCGCCCTCGCGAAATCGCCGAAGCTACAACGTAATTGCGGTTCGCGCCTGAAAGAGTATTTCCAAAACGTCTTCTCGAAAGTTCTTCGAAATTCGAAGATGGAAAAAAGTGTTTAGTCCGAGTCCGCTGAGAAGTTGCGCAGCAAACGACCTTCAAGATATGGTTGTCCCCGCCGTTCAACACGACTCGCATTCGCACAAAAAGTTGACAGGGGATCGCTACGCATCATTCGCCGCAAACAAGCCTTCCACAATCGCCTCAACTGCTCGCCGCCGGTTCGATCGGAGATCGCGCGCGGCGCCGTATCACGCGGCGAATCATGCCTTATCTTTTTTTGTTGTACGTGATCGCCTACCTGGATCGTGTAAACGTTGCGTACGCCGCGCTGGAGATGACGCACGCACTTGGATTCACGGCGAAGGTTTACGGTTTTGGCGCGGGGATTTTTTTCGTTGGATATTGTCTTCTGGAAATTCCCGGCACGCTGCTGGTTGAAAAATGGAGTGCGCGCGGCTGCATGGCTAGAATCATGATCGTGTGGGGCGTGCTGGCAATTCTTACCGGATTCATACACACGTCAACGCAATTTTATTGGGTTCGCTTTTTTCTTGGCGCGGCGGAGGCTGGATTTTTTCCTGGCATCATCGTTTATATCAGCCATTGGTATCGCTACGAGGACAGAGCAAAAGCATTTGCGCTTTTCATGATAGCTGTCCCGATTTCCAATCTCGTGGGCGCGCCGGTTTCCGGAATGATTTTAGGAATCCACTGGATGGGAATCGCCGGCTGGCGTTGGCTGTTTATTCTGGAAGGAATTCCCGCAATTCTATTTGGCGTGGTCACGATATTTTATCTGACGGATTGGCCGCACCAGGCAACGTGGCTGCCGGATGATGAGCGCGCCTGGATCACAGGTGAATTGGAAAAAGAGAAGGGTGCGAGACAAGCGGCACGCCCGTACACAATCCTGCAGGCGTTGCGAAATCGAGAAGTGATACTCCTTACGCTGGCCTATTTTTTCATCGTCACCGGCCAATACGGTTTCAATGTTTGGGTACCCACAATGATCAAGGCAATGTCCAGCGCATCCAACTTCATCGTGACGTTGATCGCGGCTTTGCCTTACAGTGCAGCACTTCTCGCGCTTGTGCTGGTGGGATGGTCCTCCGATCGTACGCAAGAGCGGCGATGGCACACCGCCGGGTGTATGTTCGTCGCGGGAGTGGGATTCTTTTTGAGTGTTGTCTTGCAGCGCAGCGCGGTGTTGGAAGTCGCGATGTTTTGCGTGGCGGGTGCCGGAATGTATGGTTATCTCGGCGGATTCTGGGCGTTGCCAACGAGTTTTCTGACGGGCACGGCGGCGGCGGCTTCGATTGGGTTGATCAATTCGCTTGGAAATCTTGGCGGTTTCGCAGGTCCTTATATTGTGGGATACATAAGCAATCGTACGGGATCTTTTCTTGGCGGCCTGCTATATCTTTCTGCTTCGGCGATGGTGGCTGGGTTGATGATTCTTTGTTTGCGGGAAGCGGGGCAGAAACGGATGCGTTCGAATGGGATTTCTAACGATCCTTCGAATGAAACCTCGAACGAAGTTTCGAACGCATTGCTGGGCAGCGAATAAATTCATCGGGGGATGGGGCACATGAAATTCCGCAGTTCGAATTGGTTTGGTTTAGAGGATCGCGATGGCTTCGTGCATCGTAGCTGGATGAAGAATCAGGGGTTGCCGCAGCATTTGTTTGACGGGCGGCCGGTAATTGGGATTTGCAACACATGGTCGGAGTTGACGCCGTGCAATGCGCACTTTCGCGAGATTGCGGACCACGTAAAACGCGGCGTCTATGAAGCCGGTGGATTTCCGTTGGAATTTCCCGTGATGTCGCTAGGTGAAACGCTGATGCGTCCAACGACGATGCTCTTTCGAAACCTGGTGAGCATGGACGTGGAAGAGTCTATTCGCGCAAATCCGATGGATGGAGTGGTGTTGCTGGCCGGGTGCGACAAAACGACGCCGGCACTTTTAATGGGGGCAGCCAGTTGTGATTTGCCGGCGCTCATGCTGTCGGGCGGGCCGATGCTGAATGGGAAGTTCAAGGGGCGAGACATCGGATCGGGGACGGACATTTGGAAGTTCTACGACCAGGTGCGTGCGGGAACGATGCCGATGTGCGATTTCAATGACGCGGAAGCTTGCATGAGCCGCTCCGCTGGGCATTGCATGACGATGGGAACGGCGTCCACGATGGCGTGCGTTGTCGAAGCCTTGGGAATGGGGCTTCCGACAAACGCGGCGATTCCGGCAGTGGATTCGCGACGGTATGTGCTGGCGCACATGGCGGGGCAGCGGATTGTGGCGATGGTGAAGGAAGATTTAAGGATGTCGAAAGTCCTCACTCGAAAGGCATTCGAAAATGCGATTCGCGTGGTGGGTGCGATTGGCGGATCGACCAATGCGGTGCTGCATTTGCTGGCGCTGGCAGGCCGCGTGGGAGTTGACCTGACGTTAGCGGATTGGGATCAACTGGGGCGGAATATTCCGTGCTTGGTCAATCTAATGCCATCGGGAAAATTCCTGATGGAGGATTTTTACTATGCCGGAGGATTGCCGGCTGTCATTCGTGAGCTGGGTGGGTGGATTCATCAAGACGCGCTGACGGTAAACGGAAAAACCATGGGCGACAATGTTGCTGGCGCGCCCTGTTACAACCGAGAGGTTATCAAGCCGTTGAACGAGCCATTGAAGGCAAATAGTGGCATTGCAGTTTTGCGCGGGAATCTTTGTCCGGACGGGGCGGTGCTCAAGCCTTCGGCGGCGACGCCGGAGTTGATGAAGCACCGCGGGCGCGCGGTGGTCTTCGAGAATATCGAGGAATTTCATGTGCGTGCGAATGATCCGGCGCTGGATATTGATCCATCGTGCGTGATGGTGCTGAAAAACTGCGGGCCGCGTGGTTATCCGGGCATGCCGGAAGTGGGAAACATGCCGTTGCCGCCCAAGATGTTGAAGATGGGCGTTACGGACATGGTTCGAATCTCGGACGCCCGGATGAGTGGGACGGCTTTTGGCACGGTGGCTTTGCATATGTCGCCGGAAGCGGCGGCGGGCGGAGCGCTCGGGCTTGTGAAAGATGGAGACATGATCGAGCTGGATGTGGATGCACGACGGCTGCATCTGGACGTGACGGACGCCGAAATTGCGCGACGACGGGCGGAGTGGAGGGCACCAAGCCCTAGTTCGAACAGAGGTTATTACCGGCTGTATCACGAGCATGTTTTGCAGGCGGATCGCGGCGCCGATTTGGATTTTCTGGTGGGGAAGAGTGGCGCAGGCGTGCCGCGCGAATCTCACTAAACGAACTGTCCACGGCCTAGCGCAAGCCGGAGCGCTACTGCTCTCGAACCACTGCGATCTCGACTTAGTTTGGGTGCACGGATTCGAGGATGGCGGAGAAGTCTTTCTCGCCGAGGCCAGCGGCAATCGCGTGTTTGAAAACTTCGTGAGCGGCGGCGGCGGTTTGCAATGTGACTCCGCTGCGTGCGGCTTCTTCGACGGCATAGCGTAGATCTTTGGCCATCCAGCGCAATTCAAAATTCGGAGTGAAGTCTCCAGCTGCGGCGCGGGTACAGATGGTCTTGATCAACGGACTTCCCAGCGCGCCGCTAGTGAGAACGGAAACGGATTTCTCGCGGTCGAGGCCGCTCTTTCCAAGGAAAGCGATGGCTTCGGCCATGGAAGCGGCCTGGACGCCGCAGACATAGTTATTGATGAGCTTGAGGTAGGCGCCACTTCCTGTGGGGCCGAGATGGACAATGTCGCGGCTCAGAACGGACAAGACAGGCCGAGCGGTGGCCAGAGCTAGAGCGGATCCACCGACGAGGAAAAGCAGTTCTCCGGAGGCGGCGTGGGGTTTTGTACCGGTGACGGGCGCGTCCAATAGTTCGCATCCATGTTGTGCAGCGGCCGCAGCGAGCTCCTTTACACACGCGACTGTGAGTGTGCTGGATTCGACGAGCACTGAACTGCGAGCGGCGCCTGCAAGTGCGCCGTTTTCACCAAGCCAGACGGCTCTTGAGGCCACGTCGTCGCCCACGATGCTGATTATGATGTCGGCGCGTGACGCCGCTTCGCGCGGAGAAGCGGCAACAAATGCGCCAGCCTTTTCGAACGGCAAGGATTTTTCGCGATTTCGGTTGTAGACCGTCAGAGGAAAATCCGCGGAGAGCACGCGACCCGCCATGCCCGAGCCCATAATTCCAAGTCCCAGAATTGCCACACGTGGTTTCGACATAGGTTCAATCACTCCAAGAGATTTGCGCTGAAAGATTCTAACTTTTCTACTGCGAAGTGTACCACCGCGTGAGCGCCGCTAATCTTGATCTGCACCAGCGGGATCACGAAATCCGATTTCCACTGGTTTCCGTTTCCAGTTCATTCATAGACTTCGAATTGGTCAAGGGCCTTTTCATTGATTGTGAGTCCCAGGCCGGGAACATTTTCATCGAGATCAACAAAGCCATCTTTTGCCTTTGGCTCACCCTCAAAGATGTACCAGAACAGTTCGTTGCCCACTTCCACGTCGACGACGGGGAAATATTCCGCCATCGGCGAATTCAGGCTGGCCATAACGACATGAAAGTTATGCATCTGGCCGGCATGGGGGATGACTGGCACGGAATAGGCCTCCGCGAGAGCGGCAATCTTGCGCGCTTGGGTGATGCCACCGACACGATTTGTATCGAACTGAATGTAGTCGAGGGCGTGGGCCTCCAGCAAATCACGAAAGCCGTAGAGAGTGAATTCGTGTTCACCGCCAGCGATGGGGATTCGGCTAAGCGATTTCAGCTGCGCATAACCGTGGAGATCATCGGGAATTACAGGTTCTTCGAGCCAGCGCAGGTGGAAAGGTTCAAGGAGAGGCAGCATGCGCTTGGCGTAATCGAGGGTCCAGCCCATGTAGGCGTCGGCCATCACATCGATGCCGTCGCCAACAGTTTCTCGCACGGTTCGAACGAGAGCGACATTATGCTGCATACCCGCAGCACCGTCGGCGGGGCCCCAGCCAAAACGCAGCTTCATCGCTTTGTATCCTTCGTCCTTGTAGCGCTGGGCCTCTGCGGCCAGTTGGCTGAGCTCGGTGTTGTACAAGCGGCTGGCATAAACGGGAATGCGTGATTTGGTTCTGCCGCCAAGCAAGCGGTAGACGGGTTGCCGTGCAGACTTGCCGAGAAGATCCCACAGTGCGATATCGAGCGCGCTGATCGCGACCATGCCGATTCCTTTGCGGCCAAATGCCATGGTCTTGCGATACATGTGTTGCCACAGGAATTCGATGTCCCAAGGATCCTGGCCGATCAGCAGAGGCTTCAAATAAAGATCGATCACTTGCTTGGTGACTTGCGGCGCTAGAGCGGCGTTGCCGATTCCCACGAGGCCGTCATCAGTGAAAATCTCTACTATCAGCCACCCGTGGAAAGCAAAAGTTCCCATGGAAGGCTGAGGCAATTCCAGGGCATCCATCGGATTGGTGCAGAAATGAGGCGGCAGCGGAACAGTCTTGCCACGCCAGCGGACAACGCGAGTACGGATTTCCTTAATTCTCATCGAACTCCTTGCGGAATCATTTTGCTACTCAAACTTAGAGGCTGGATCACGGGAATAGTTGTGAGAATGACTACAAAAGCGGCCAAGTGAAACGTTCCGGCCAATGCGAAAACAGTGCCGTAGCCGAATCCATGATCCAACAAATATCCGACGAGCTGTCCGAACGCGATGCCGCCCATGGCACCTCCAAAGCCAACCAAACCCGCGACCGAGCCAACTACGCTACTGGGAAATAAATCCGCGGGCAAGACCATCACGAGCGTGGACCAGGATTGCTGTCCGAAATAGGCCAAGCTAAAAATCACGATGGCCCAAGAGACGGGAACGTGCGGAACAAGAATGATAAAGGGCATCACGGCGGCGCTCAGTCCCAATGCCAATTTTCTCGCGATACCCAGCGAGAATTGACGGCGCACGAGATGACTGGAGAACCATCCGCCGAGCAGACAACCAACTCCTGCGGCAGCGTAGGGGATCCACGCGAATGTGCCTACGGACTTGATATCAAAGCTGCGAGCGTCGTAGAGATATTTGGGGAGCCAGAAGAGGTAGAAATACCAGGCGGCGTCGCTGAGAAATTTGGCGGTCAGCAATCCCCAGGACTCACGAATGCGAAGCAAATCAATCCAACGGAGTGCTGGCGAAGGCGCGTGAACATGCGAAGTGGAGGGCGTCTCGTCGCGCTCGTGGGCGTTAGTGGCTGGATGCTCTGTGGGCGGGAAGTACGAGAGTCTCCACCAAGCGGTCCAAAGCAAGCCGACGGCGCCGGTGAGAAGAAAAATCCAACGCCAGTTTGCATAACTGAGAATAAGGGCAATCATCGGCGGCGCGATCACGCCTCCTACAGCAGTGCCGGCATTGATGATGCCCATGGCGGTGGCTCGCTCTCCTGATGGGAACCATTCCGCCACTGCACGAGTGGCAGCAGGGAATCCGCCGCCCTCACCCATACCGAGCAGGAATCTGCTGATGGCAAGCATTACGAAACTCGTTGCAAGGCCGTGACTGGCGCAAGCGAGGGACCAGAAAATCATGATGAGGGTGAAACCACGACGCGTCCCTAAAGTGTCGGCGAGCTTTCCGCCCCCGGCGTACATGATGGCGTAGGAAAACAGAAAGGCCGATTGAAGTAGAGAGAATTGGGAATTGGTAAGCGGGATGTCTTTTGCGATTGCGCTGATGGCAACGGGAAGCGTCTGGCGGTCCAGGTAGCTGATTGCGATGGCGGCGCTCACCAGGACAGCGATTCTCCAGCGTATCAATTGTCCGGAACTCGAGACGGTCATTTGTTTAGCAACGGTGTTAGTCGTTGTCTTGCAGACAGTGAAGCGGCTAGAATCCCAAAGTCAAGAAACTCACGGTGCGAGCGGTGGATTATAACTCAGGAGTTGTCAGGGCTTACGTGATTTTCGGATGAGCCGCCCGGGTGCCGCCACTGGGTGATCCGACAGATTTCGAGAGATAGGAAAACTTTCTGACTGCAGAACTGACTCAGAAGCTTAGTTTAAATTTATTATTCCTTCGGAAAGAAGGCATATGAGCGAAGCGGCAAAACGGCAAATGACGCTGGGGATGATCGTGGGGAATCGCGGATTTTTTCCGGATCATCTGGCTCGCAGCGGGCATCAGGAAATGAAAGCGGCGCTGGAGTTGGCGGGCGTGAAGGTGATTGCGCTGACGGAGGAGGATTCCAAGTTTGGCGCGGTGGAAACGCGGCCAGAAGCAAAACGGTGCGCGGATTTGTTCAAGAAACACCGGGAAGCGATCGATGGAATTGTCGTAACGCTGCCGAATTTTGGTGACGAACGAGCGATTGCCGATACGTTGCGGATGGCAGACCTTTCGGTGCCGGTGTTGGTGCAGGCCACGCCGGATACGACTTCCAAGATGTCCATTCGGGATCGACGCGATAGTTTCTGCGGGAAAATGTCAGCTTGCAACAATCTTTCGCAATACGGCATCCCTTATTCGCTTACGAGTTTGCATACCGAACTACCGCAGTCGGATCACTTTCGGCACGACCTGGAGTGGTTTCTGGGTGTGTGCCGAGTGGTGAAGGGCCTGCGGAGGCTTCGCGTGGGCGCGATTGGCGCGCGGCCGACGGCGTTCAACACCGTGCGTTATAGCGAAAAGATTCTGGAAGCGAGCGGCATCTCCGTTGAGACGATTGATCTTTCCGAGATTCTCGGGCGCATTGCGAAGATGAAGGATGATGACCCGGCGGCGCAGGGGAAACTGCAGTCCATTCGAAAGTACGTTTCGACCCAGAGCATTCCAGAAGCGGCGCTGGTGAAAATGTCCAAGCTGGGAGCGGTGATTGACGGGTGGAAGCGGGATACGGAAGTGACGATCAGCGCGATTCAGTGCTGGACTTCGCTGGAAGAATACTTTGGAGTTGTGCCGTGCACGGTGATGAGCATGATGAGTAACGATGGCTTGTCGAGCGCATGTGAGGTGGACATTGCGGGAGTTGTGGGGATGCATGCGCTGCAGCTGGCTTCGGAAACGCCGAGCGCACTGCTGGACTGGAATAATAATTACGCGGAGGATCCGGACAAGGCGGTTTGTTTTCACTGCAGCAATCTACCCAAACATTTTTTCCAGGACGTGAAGATGGATTTCCAGGAGATCATCGCGGGAACCGTAGGGAAGGAAAATACTTTTGGCACTTGCGTGGGAAGAGTGAAAGCGGGGCCCATGACGTACGTGCGTTTCTCGACGAACGACCGCGAAGGAAATATTCGGGGATACGTGGGAGAGGGAGCTTTTACGAACGACTCGCTTGAGACGTTTGGAGGAGCGGGAGTCGTGCAGATTCCGCAGTTGCAGAAACTGCTTCGTTATATTTGTGAACGTGGGTTCGAGCACCACGTGGCGGCGAATTTTTCAACGGTGGCGTCGGTCGTTCACGAAGCCGCTACGCGCTACCTTGGTTGGGACGTCTACTGGCATAAAGCATGAGCACAATTGTCGCGGGAGTGGATTTCGGAACGCTGAGCGTGCGTGTCTCGCTGTTTGACAGCGAACGCGGGCGGCTGGGATTTGGGACGGCGGAGTATCCGCTGCACCGGAAAAACGAAGATCCGGATTATGCGACACAGAGCCACGCGGATCACATGGAGGCGTTGGTCCTCGCGACGAGGAAGGCGCTGCAGTCTTCGGGAGTGGATGGCCAGCAGATAGCGTCCATCGCGCTCGATACCACAGGTTCGAGCGTGATCCCGGTGGGCAAAGGGCTGGTTCCACTGGACGACTATTATTTGTGGTGCGATCACCGCGCTTGGAGAGAGGCCGCGCGAATCACTTCGGTTGCGTCTTCGATGGGCGTGAAGGCGATTGATTGGTGCGGAGGCGTTTACTCTTCGGAGTGGGGATTCGCAAAGCTTTTGCACTGGTTGCGGCACAATCCGGAGAAGCGAGAGAAGTTTGTGACGGCGTTAGAGCACTGCGACATGGTCGCGGCTACGCTGACTGGCGTTACCGAGGTTGCTGCTGTTTCGCGTAGCGTTTGCGCGATGGGACATAAATGGATGTGGAACGCGTCGCTTGGCGGATTTCCTTCCGAATTATTTTTTTGGGAAGTTGATCCACTATTGAAGGGGATCACCGAGCGATTGGCTGGGCGTTACGAAACTTCGGACCACATCGCTGGAAAACTTTCCAAAGCCTGGGCGGAAAAACTGGGAGTGAAGGCGGGCATTCCGATTCCGGTGGGTGCGTTTGACGCGCATTGGGATGCGATCGGGGCTGGCGCTCGGCTGAATGATCTCGTCAACGTGATTGGGACCTCAACATGCATGATCGGAATTTCAGCCAGCGACGGACTCGTGCCTGGATTGTGCGGGATCGTGCCGGGGTCCGTGCATCCGCAATATACGGGGGTAGAGGCTGGACTCTCAGCTACGGGAGATATTTTTGACGCCATCGCCAGGCGCGCGAATGTTCCGCTTTCCGAGTTGTCGAAGAATCTAGAAAATTATCGGGCGGGGCAGACGGGTTTGCTGCGGCTCACTTGGGATAATGGCGACCGCACGGTGCTGGTGAATCCAGAGCTGGGTGGATTGACGCTGGGCTGGAAGCTGACGCACACGGCACAGGACGAGTTGTTCGCCGCGATTGAGGGGACGGCCTTTCATACGCGTGTGATCCTGGAACGCATGGAGCAATATGGGGTGCAGGTCCACCGCGTCATTAATGGCGGAGGCATTCCGCAGAAGAATTCGAAGCTCAGCCAGGTTTATGCGGACATTCTTGGAAAGCCGGTGCTTGTTCCGCAGAGTGATGTAACTAGTTTAGGCTCGGCGATTTTTGCGTTTGTGGCGGCGGGAGCTTTTCCGAGCATCGAGCAGGCGCAGGACAAACTGTGCCCCAGTTACAAAGTTTTCGAACCCGATCCTTCAAGCGTGGCCGTGTATCGGGAGTTGTATCCCTTGTATCGCAAGCTGTACTTTGCGTTTGGGCAAAAGGGCGCGGCGCCAATTGCAATCGGAGATGTGCTGCCGGAGATTCGCAGAATTGGCGCGGAAGTCAGAGGGTCATCATGATGCTGGAGGCGCTGCGAGCGGAGGTGTTGGAGGCGAACCTGGAGCTTGTGCGGCGCGGGTTGGCTGTGGATACGTTTGGCAATGCCAGCGGAATCAGCCGCGAAGAGGGCTTAGTGGTGATCAAGCCGAGCGGAGTGCCTTACGGGACGATGAAGGCGGAAGACCTGGTGATTTGCGATTTGCGCGGGAAGACGGTGGAAGGTTCTCTTCGGCCTTCGTCGGACTTGCCCACACACATTGCACTTTATGTGGCGTTCGATGCGATCGGCGGAGTGGCGCACACTCATTCGCGCAGCGCGACTGCGTGGGCGCAGGCTGGCCGGGAAATTCCATGCTTGGGAACAACTCACGCGGATTATTTTCGCGGCGCGATTCCGGTGACGGCGGCGCTGAAGGCGGAGGAAATCGAAACCGAGTACGAATGGAATACCGGACAGGCGATCATCCGACGGTTTGAGGAGATGGATCCTTTGTCCATGCCAGCTGTGCTGGTCGCTGGGCATGCTCCATTTTGTTGGGGGAGTTCGGCGCGCGATGCTGCGCATACGGCGTGGATGCTTGAAGAGGTTGCGCAGATGGCGTACTCAAGCATCGTGCTAAACACCGCGGTTCAACCGCTGCCGGACGTTCTACGGGATAAACATTTTCTACGTAAACACGGCGCGGCCGCCTACTACGGTCAGAAGAAATCCACGACTTAATGTAGAATGTTGCATGCCACCAGGGGCGTAGCTCAGTGGTAGAGCAGCGGCCTTTTAAGCCGAAGGTCGTGGGTTCGATCCCCACCGCCCCTACCAAACTTCTTTCATATCAATACGTTAAGTGATTGGCTCTGTTCCATTTGGAACATTTGTTCCAATTGAACGATTTGCAATGCGCTCCATCGAATGGCCTTGCGACTGCGCAATGACGCGTGCGCAGACCTTAGGCGTAGTTCTATGTCTGCATGTCGCATCTGGGCCTGCAAAACGACGAAACAGCAGAGACTTCGTCGCTCACTTGCGCCTATTTGGTCTAAACCCATTCCTTTACCAGCAAAGGCAGTCAATTTCAGAACGGGCGGCGAAGGGGTCAAGCGCGGGCGAAATTGTTTTGTCACTTAGGTTTGCATACTTTATAGTTTTGGGACTCCGCCACCAGGTCGGACCGTAGCCATGATCCGCTTACTGAAAGCCTCGCTCATCGGGGCACTCGGAATTACAGTCCTATTTTTTGTGTTCACGAGTCGGCTCGGCCGGGAATCGCATTCCGGACATAGCCAAGAGGGCGGTCTAAGGGCAGGTGCAGTACTCACGCACAGCGCTATCAAATACGACGCATCGAAGCCACTGGCTTCGATGCAGGACTGGAACGACCGAACCGCGCTGCCTGACTGCAAAGGTGCAGCGTGCGGCACATCACCTAGTGGGTTGGCCGATGAGTCAGATGCTTCGCAAGAGCGGAAGCCCGACGAGCCTATACCTCCGCCGATACCGCCGCCAACTTTGAGTCCTGCCGGAATTGCCGTTGAACAAACGTCAGACGGGTCGCGTCCCGCGGTGCCACTTCTTGAGCAGTTTGATGGATTAGGCGCCGGGTTCGAAGGTCCTCACGGCACGACGAATTTTCGCAATCCGTCCGACAACAGTCTCGCTGTCGGCCCTGATCACATCGTGCAGATCGTCAATTCCAGAATGGCAATTTTCTCGAAAAGAGCCAAGAGATTCGACAAGAGCGGAATTGTATTGTACGGAGAGGTGGCAACGAAATCCGTGTGGATGGGGTTCGGCGGCGTATGCGAGGCGCGCAACAACGGTGACGCAGTGGTTCGCTACGACCAGCTTGCGAGGCGATGGTTGATTGTGATGCCGATATTCACGCGAATTGGCCCCGACGATTTTCCTGGGAAAGCCCGGGGGGCGAGCAGCGAACCAGTCCCGCCGGGTCAGCTCGCAAGGCCGGGTGAGGCGTCTTCACCGGGTGCCGCTGCGGCGCTTGATGCGAATCCTGCGCAGCCACCTTTTCCGGCAGAACGAGGTCAAAGGCCACCCGAGAAGAAAGAGGGAGTGTGGGCCATGTGCTATGCGGTCAGCACTGGGCCGGACCCTTTAGGCTCGTACTATCGTTATGCGTTCGAACGGACGTTGTTTCCGGACTACCCACGTCCTGCAGTTTGGACCGATGGCTACTACGTCGCAACCAGCACAGGCGACGACGTGATTCAGAAGCATGTATGCATTGCGGATCGCACCAAGATGCTCTTGGGTCAAGCAGCTACCGAGCAGTGTATCGTTATCGAAGGAGTGAATTTCCTGAACAACGCCGACATCGATGGCGGGAATCTTCCGCCAGCGGGGGCGCCGAACATTATGATGGCCGCTGGAGGGACACAACTAAACAAGATTTTCGATGACGATGGCATCTACTTCTGGAAGGTTCATGTCGATTGGAATAATCCGGCGAATACGAAGGCAAATGGTCCCATGAAGATCAACGTTGCGCCGTATCACTACTTGTGTAACGGACAACTGACGAGTTGCGTCCCGCAGCCCAATACCCAACGCCGGCTGGATGTGCAGGGGGACAAGATCATGCAGCGTCTCGTCTACCGCAAGGTGGGCAGGCACGAATCGATCATCGCCGCGCACTCTGTCGCTACCCAGGGAGGTGGCGGGGGCGTGCGTTGGTATGAGTTCCGTCTCGACAAAAAGGGCGATCCAGCGCTGTATCAACAGGGTACCTATGCACCTGAAGGATTTTACCGTTGGATGCCCAGCATCGGGATGGATAAGGTAGGTAACATCGGGATCGGATATTCATTCGGTGGGACGCCGAATTTCGTTGGGCAGCGCTTCGCCGCTCGACAGGTGGGTGATCCAAAGGGGCGGTTGAACTGGCACGAAACTGTGCTTGCCAGCGGGGAAGCATCGCAGACGAGCACGCTCCGTTGGGAAGACTACACAACGACTGCGATGGATCCGAGCGACGACTGCACGTTCTGGTATGTCGGCGATTACCTGAAAGAAGGTGAAACATCTTACCGAACCAAGATCGGTTCATTCCGTCTTCCGAACTGCAAGAACGGACGCTAGTCATAGGGACAACGGCTCACCAGCGTCACACCTGATTGTATTTATACAACGATTAGACTTGGAGCAGACATGGCTAGACGCAATCGCCTTTTCGTCCATATTCTCATGATGCTATGTGTCACGCTTGTCCCGCGAATGGTTGCGCTTGGGCAAGATCGGGACGTACCGGGCAGGCCCATCGGCAAAGTCTCCGTTGCCGGAAACCTGATCCTGATGGATTTGGACGAAGGCGCGCTCGGCCAGCAGAACCTCTTTGACCTCGGCCAGCACACGCTTCGCTTCACACCTGGAAGTGCGGGATATCGCGTCGAACATCTTCCGCTACGTTGGGACGCGGATTTCGGCCAGCAGCTCAGTGGTCATCAATTCACGCTGCACAACTTCTCTTTTCCTTTTTCCGGCAAAATCTGGAATTCATTTTCAACCGGTGTTACCGGATCGATTCGATTCACCCCGGAGGGCAACGCGACCGCCGATGCCGGAGGTTCTGGCTTCGGGCCCCGCAGTGATGAAGGCGGAGTTTCCATTGGCCGTTTCGATCCGTTGACCGACGGGGCAGCAAGCCTGATTAACACCGCGCCGGCGATTTGCGTTTTTTTCAAGCCGCGTATGTCCGGCAATCGCTACGTAAAGGAACTCCAGGATCGTGTGGTGGTAACTTGGGATGTGACCGAACCATGGGGCAACATCCAGGACTTTACATGGACTAAGACAGTCAACCGGTTCCAGGCCGTACTACACAAGGACGGCGCGATCGAAATGTCGTACCAGCAGCTTGCGGCGAAAGACGCAATTGTCGGCATCTTTCCGCTTGTTTCCGGCGGAGAAGAAAAACATCTCGCCACGCTCACCGGAAAGACAAACTCTTCCGTCCCCGCGCATCTCGACATCCAGAATCTCAAGCTCTCTGTTATTGATGGGTTGTTCCTGAAGGTTACGTTCGAAACTGCCGGACCCGTATTGCCTGAAGGAGATTCCGGAGTACCAGACATCGAGTATCGAGTTTTCCTTGACGCCCACAAACCTTCTGCCCCGTCTGACGATACTGCCGGCGCGGTCTGGACCATTCACGGCTTTGCGCCACGGAACCGCTCGGGCGCCGGGGCATCGCGATACTTTGCGTTCGGCCCCAGCGTCTCGCGCCGCGTGAAGACAAGCGACAATACCATTTCGATTCAGGGAATCCTGCCGCCAGCTCTACGTCGCGCGACACAGATTGCCGTTTCTGCCGATGCCTCTGCTCCCGGCTCGGACGTGCCCGTCGCGCAGATCCCCGCTCACTCGGTCGTGTTGAGCGGGATTCGCGACCCTGAAGCTCATCTGTCTTCCCTCAAACCGCAAGACGGTCCGTTCTCCGTCGTCTACGAAGCTTTTCATTATTATGCTCTGCCGAATCCTCGCGACCTGACCTGTTCCGTGATCAAGAGCCTCGGTGATAAGTTCGATTTCCTCGCGTATTACTCGGACTTCCGTGTCGACAACCAGGAAGCGGGCACTCCGAGTGACGGGCCGCTGGGGGCAGTGGGAAGCCCTGTTACCGGAATTGGCGCGACGCAGCGCGGCCTCGTATCCTACTGCACACCAGGCCGGTTCCAGTGGCAGTTCATCCAACCGGTGTATGTCGGCTCCAACCAGATGCAGGAGCGGCCGCCCAAGGCCGCGCCTGTCGGCACAGACCGCGATATCACCTTCCACCAGCCGCAACTCGCTGAGATTTCGCAGGATGGTCAGTTGCCTCCCTATATGTGCGCGATCTCTCAAATTGCACATGAGATGGGCCACCGCTGGGGGGCCTTCGTTTCAGCAAAAGTAGACGGCGAGACCATTCCACTCGGTCCCACCCACTGGGCCCGCGGCTTGCAGGCCAGCGTAGCTTTCCCCTATCGGCGGCCTACAGAAGCATCCATCATGGGCGGCGGTGTTTGGCGGGATAACTTCGACCAAACGTACACCCAACTCGACGACGATTATTACGTGCCCGCGACTGGATGGTCCTACCTCGACCTCTACCTGATGGGCCTGCTTTCTCCTGCCGAGGTGCCCGACTTTTTCATTCTCCGCAACCTGACCCCTGCCGGCAAAGATGCGAATGGGCATTCCATCTTCAAGGCAGACAGAACCAAGGTAACGATTCAGAACGTCATTGCCGCCGAAGGCGCGCGGTTGCCCGGCGTCGACAAATCTCAACGGCAGTTCAACACCGGAATAGTCATCGTAGTTCGGCATGGCGCCAAGCCGAGTAGCGCGCTGATCGAACGTGCAAACGGGATTCGCAAACAGTGGATCGATTATTTCTCGATTACCACGGGGCACCGCGCCTCTATGACCGCAAACCCAGACTGAGGGGCCGAGACGGCCGATTTCTTCTGGCCTGCTCTCCCGATCACACCGTCAGGATGTGGACAGAAAAACTTGTCGACACTGCAAGAGCCGAAGCCAAGTTTTTCCATTGGGGTCCCGGTAGGTCAGGGAAGAACCGAAAGCTACTTTTGCCGATTTCCTCCGCCATCACTCCATAGAGCCCCTTGCAGAAGGAGGGTGGAAGTCGTATCGTGTGTGCGTTTTTCCTGCAAGCGCTTGCAAGTGCTCCAGGCGAAGTCGCGTAATTATCTTTTCCGAGTAGCATAGGAGGCGTTGTGAAGAAGTTTTTTCCTATTGTGCCGCTGATGGTTTTATGTTTGCAGGGATATGCTTTAGCGCAAACCCCCAATGCTGCACAAGCCTCAGAAAACAAAATTCTGAAAGTCCGGCCCTTGCCATTGCAAAGTGTGCGGCTCACCGGAGGGCCTCTGAAAAACGCCCAAGAGCTGGACGCCAAATATTTGCTCGAACTCGATCCCAACCGGATGCTGGCCTACCTGCGGCAGCGCGCCGGACTGGAACCCAAAGGCAAAGGTTATGGCGGATGGGATGGAGGCGGAAGACAATTGACTGGCCATATTGCCGGTCATTACCTTTCGGCTGTGAGTCTCATGTGGGCGGCTACCGGTGATGTGCGGTTCAAGGAGCGCGCCGATTACATCGTAAGTGAATTGAAGATAATCCAGGATGCGCAAGGAGATGGCTACCTGGGCGCGCTCATGGACAATCAGGGTGTCGACGGGAAAGTCCGGTTCCAGGAACTATGCCGAGGCATTATCCGGTCAGGCGGTTTCGATTTGAATGGCCTGTGGTCGCCGTGGTACGTCGAGCACAAGATTTTCGCTGGACTCCGGGACGCCTACCGTTACACCGGCAACCGCACAGCCTTAAGTGTCGAGATCAAGTTTGCTGGCTGGGTCGAGACTATCGTTTCCAAGCTGGACGACGATCAAACGCAAAAGATGCTGGCGACCGAGTTCGGCGGAATGAACGAAGTTGCTGCCGATCTCTATGCGGATACGGGCGATCCGCGCTGGCTGGCGCTATCCGGCAAATTTGAGCATCGCGCCATGATCGACCCGATTGCCGCGGGTCAAGACATTCTTGGAAGCAAACACGGGAACACGCAAGTGCCCAAGATGATTGGCTCGCTAGCAAGGTACATCTACACCGGCGATGAAACGGACCACAAAGCCGCAACAAATTTCTGGGACGAGGTGGCTCTACATCACAGTTTTGCCACCGGTGGTCATGGCAAGAATGAATACTTCGGGCCGCCCGACGAGTTGAACGAGATGATCGACGGACGCACGGCGGAAACTTGCGACGTCTACAACATGATCAAGATGTCCCGCACGCTTTTCTCCGTCGATCCGGACATCCGCTATGCTGACTTTCACGAGCGGGCCTTGTTTAATCACATTCTTGCCTCTCAGGATCCCAATGATGGCCGTGTGTGTTACATGCTGCCCGTCGGTCGGGGCGTGCAGCACGAATATCAGGACAAGTTCGAAGACTTTACGTGCTGCGTGGGAACCGGGATGGAGAGCCATGCGCTCCACGGGTACGGCATCTACTATGAATCCGGCGACAAACTTTGGGTGAGCCTGTACGCTCCCTCGACTGCAAATTGGGATGCCCAAGGCGTCCAACTTGCAATGAACACTGATTTCCCTATGGGTCAATCCGCCACGCTGAAGGTCTTGCCGAAGTCACCGAAGAAACTCACGCTGGCATTGCGGCGGCCCTATTGGGCTGGTGTTGGCTTCAGCGTCGAGGTGAACGGTCAAGCGGTGAAGGATCTCCCCAAAGTTGACTCCTATGTTGAGATCACGCGTACCTGGAAAAAGGGAGATACCGTGAAGTTGGTTTTGCCGAAAACGCTCCGCACAGAACCGCTGCCAGACAACCCGAATCGATTTGCGTTGATGTGGGGCCCACTGGTGCTGGCCGGAGATCTCGGCCCAGAGCAACTGGAGCGAAGAGAGCGACGAACCGCGAACGCGGAACAAGCCGCACCGGTGCTTGTGACAGCTACTCAGGCCGTGGACAATTGGCTGAAGCCAGTAGCAGGCACGCCCGGAACGTTTCTGACCTCCGGCGTCGGCCTTACTACGGACATTACTTTCGTCCCGTTTTATCAACTGCCCCGGCGCAGTTATGCCATCTACTGGGACATGCTCACTCCTGAGGAGTGGAAGAAAAAGTCCGAGGCTTTCGCCACAGAACAGAGAAAACAAAAGAAGCTTGAGACGGCGACCGTAGCGTTTGTACAACCAGGACAAACGCAGACAGAACGCGACTTCAACCAACAGGGCGAAGATACTTCGCCGGTTCAACTGGAAGAACACTATGGCCGGCGGGGCACAAAGTGGTTTTCGTTTGACTTGCCAGTGGACGCGACTCGCCCCGTGGGCTTGATAGTGACCTTCAGCAACGACGCGCGTCGAAATGGTTCTTTCGATGTCTTGGTGGACGGAAAAAAAGTGGGAGAACGGATGACGGAAAGGCGCAGTCCTGAGAAAGATGTGCGCTTCTTGGACGTCGAGTATGTACTTCCCACCGAGCTACTCCAAGGCAAGCAAAAAGTGACCGTACGCTTCGAAGCCCCCACTGGAGGCGAGATTCCCGGCGTCTTTGGCATTCGCATAGTCCACGCAGAGGTGGCGCGCTAAAAGATAGAAGGGGAAACCGGCCGGGTAGCGGCTCAGGCAAATACTTCCGAATCGGTGAAAGAGTAAAGGTCAGAGTCATCCGCAAGCGGTTCTTTACGCAACGAATCGAAACTTGTATAGTCCACACATGCAAGGCATACTCTGGCGCACAATTACGCTTGGCTCGCTGTTTCTCATCTCGGCCTGCTTAAAAGGAGGACAGGAAGTGCAAACTCCGCAACCTGAAAAGTCGAAGCCACCTGTCAAAATGGAGCAGCGCGGGCGCATCCTGGGAATCGGCGGTGTCTTCTTCAAATCCGCTAATCGTGATCAGATGCGCGAATGGTATTCGAAGCATCTTGGACTCGCTGACAAAGGCCAAGGCGCGATGCTTCCGTGGCGCGAACACGACGA
>JBGPDI010000086.1:0-20270 GCA_041482215.1 Candidatus Acidiferrum sp.
CGATGGTTTTTCAGTCTGGCGCGCTCTTCGACTCGCTCACGGTTGGAGAAAACATTGCGTTCCCGCTCGAAAAGCAGCCGGGCCTGACCGATGAAGACGTCGACGAGTATGTGAAAAAGATCGCGAAAATGCTGGAAGTGGATGAAGTGATGGACAAAGTTCCCAGCGAGCTTTCCACGGGCATGAAGCGCGCGGTGGCCATCGCGCGCGCGATGGCGCAAAACCCCGAAGCAATTTTGTATGACGAACCCACGACCATGGTGGATCCCATCATGGCGGGGCACATGGGCGATCTGATCCTGCGATTGAAACAGGCGTATCGCAAAACGTCGATCGTCGTTACGCATGACACGCATCTGGCCAAGAAACTTGCCGACGTCGTCGTCTTTCTGCAAGACGGCAGAGTAACTTTCTTCGGCCCATGGGTGGATTTTGAAAACTCAACTGATCCCTTCCTCAGGAATTTCCGCATGCAGGATGAACTGATTCCCGCGCTGGACGTGATTCTGTGAGCCAGCCCGCAAACGGCTCTTCCAATCCAATCAAGCAGTTGCGCAAGGAAATGGGTTTCTGGGACGTTCTGCTCTTCAACATTGCGACCGTGCTCGGCCCGCGCTGGATCGCCGCCGCCGCGCACAACGGCACTTCTTCGATCAGCTTATGGGCGCTGGCCGCGGTTTTCTTTTTTGTGCCATCTGCTTTGGTGATCAACGAACTCTCTTCGCGTTTTCCTGAGGAAGGCGGCCTGTATGTTTGGGCCAAGGAAGCCTTCGGCGATTTCCACGGTTTCGTCGCTGGCTGGACGTATTGGATCTACACCGTTTTTTATTTTCCCGGTCTGCTGCTCGCCAGCGCGGCCATGAGCGCCTATATCATCGGCGAGCGCGGCATGACGCTAGAGCACAACCGTGCGTTTTTACTTTGGGTTTCGCTGGGGCTCTTGCTCGTCGCCGTCGTGCTGAACATCATCGGTCTGAACATCGGCAAATGGCTGCAAAACGCGGGCGGAGTCTCCACGTACCTGCCGCTCATGATGTTGGTGGCCATTGCCACCGCACTCTGGAGCCATCACGATGCCATCACGCACATAACGTGGGCGAGCATGAAACCCGTCTGGAATTGGGATACTGTGAATTTCTGGTCACAAATTGCTTTTGCATTCACCGGGCTTGAATTGGTTTCCGCGATGAGCGCGGAGGTTCACAATCCCCAGCGTACGCTGCCACGCGCCGTGATGGCCTCGGGCGTGCTGATCGCGGCGATGTATATCGCGGGAACATTGGCGGTGTTATCGCTGGTGGCTGCTCCGGATGTTTCTCCGACGAGCGGTGTCTTCCACGCAATTACCGTCGGCTCGATGGCACTAAAGCTTGGCTTCTTGGGAATTCTTGCGGCCCTGCTGGTGACCGTCGGAAATGCCGGCGGCGTGGGCAGCACAGTCGCGGGGATTGCGCGCGTGCCGTTTGTCGTGGGAATCGACCGGTACTTGCCCGAAGCGTTTGGAAAAATTCACCCTCGCTGGAAGACGCCTTATGTTTCCATCCTCGTGCAGGCAGCATTGTCCGGCGCAATTCTGCTCTTGAGCCAGATTCGGAGCGAATCGATTCAAGCCGTTTATCAGTTTTTGATAGATGCTGCGATCATTCTCTATTTCATTCCCTTTCTGTACATGTTTGCGGCGGCCATCAAACTGTTCGGACGGCGCGATCGCATGGAGAATAAGAACGCCGTGCTCATCCCGGGTGGCAAAGCGGGAGTTTGGATCACCAGCATTCTGGGTTTTCTCGTCATTTTGGTCGGAATATTTGTGTCGCTCGTTCCTACCGGAGAAACCAAAGACAAACTTGGATTCGAAATTAGGCTCGTCGGGGGAACTTTAGCCGCGATTGTGCTGGGACTGACGCTGTACTGGCGAGGCGCGCGAGCCAAGAGCGCAGAACAAGCTGGGAACTAGAAGCCTTCTTCGATGAGGCGCGCAACGGTGAGTTGCGAATCAGCGGGTGCGGAGAAGTGCCCCGCTTTCAGATAGCGCTCGACGTATTTTCCAATCACATCGCCTTCGAGGTTTACCGCGTCGCCGGGCTTGCGGTCGCGGATGTTTGTGTTTTCGTAGGTGTAGGGAATCACGGCGATTTCGGCGATGTTGTTCTGCCAGCGGGCCACGGTGAGGCTGATGCCGTCTATGGTGATCGATCCTTTCGGCACCACATAGGGCGCGAATTCCGCGGGGATCTGCACACCAAGCCACCAATTTTCTCCCTCGGGCGTGAGATGCGCTACGCGGCCGACAGTGTCCACGTGGCCAAGGACGAGGTGCCCGCCCAATTCCTTACCGGCCGTGAGCGGCTGCTCGAGATTAACGCGCGTGCCTTGCCTTAGCTCGCCGCGCTTTGCGCCAAACGAAGTCTTGCGAATGGTTTCGCCAGAGAGATCGGCAGAGAAGCGCGAATGGCGCAGATCGACGATGGTCAGGCAGCAGCCGTTGACGGCGATGCTGTTCGAAACAGCGAGCGACGGGCCGATGGAAGGCGCGTGAATCGTGACGCGGCCGCCGTCGGGCTTTAGTTCGAGCGATTCGATCTTGCCGCTATGCTCAATGATTCCGGTAAACATTTTGCAAGTATCCCTCGACGGCGAAGTCCGGTCCGAACTGCTTTACATTTTGATATTGAAGCGGTGGAAGAAGCAACTTTGGCGTTATAGCAAAAGGGACGCTATTGTTGCCCGCGATCTTTGGCGCGTAGAACAAGAAAAGTTTGTGGACGACGCCAGCCGCAAGGGCGGCGCCATTGAGTGTCGGGCCAGCTTCCAGCAAGACGCTGAGGATTTCGCGGCGGCCAAGCTCTGCGAGCACTGCGGGTAGGTCGATGCGGCCACTTCTTGTCTTCGCGCGCGTCACTTCGACGCCTGCGCTTTGCAACTTGCGGGCCTTGGGAGTATTTAGCGGCTGCGTCGTAAATACGAGGAGATCGTCGTCGGAAGTTTTCACGATTCGAGATGTGGGCGAAAGGCGCAGTTTCGAATCGAGAATCACCCGCAGGAGTCGCTTGCGCCGGGGGATACCGCTGCGATCGGTAAGCAGAGGATCGTCGGCAAGAATCGTGCCGATTCCGGTCAGCAAGGCGTCCGCAGCGTGGCGCATGCGATGGACTTCCGCGCGAGATTCTTCAGACGTAGTCCATTGGCGGTGCTTGCCGGAGCTTTTGCCAGACCTTTTTTCGAGATGCGGGAGCGCCAGCTGGCCATCTAGAGTCATCGCCGACTTTAACGTGACAAATGGCTTCTTCGTTCGAATCCAATAGGCAAACGGCTCGTTAAGTCGACGCGCTTCTTCTTCGCAAGCACCGGTGAAAATTTCGATTCCAGCTGCGCGGAGGCGTTCGAAACCACGCCCGGAATTAACGGGATTCGGATCATCCATCGCTCCGACGACGCGTTGAACGCCCGCGGCGATGATTGCTTCCGTACAGGGCCCGGTACGTCCGGCGTGATTGCACGGTTCGAGCGTGACGTACAGTGTCGCGCCGCGCGCTTTTTCGCCGGCGGATTTCAGAGCGACGATTTCCGCATGGTCGCGCCATTCGTATTGATGAAAACCTGCGCCAACGATTTGCCCTTCGCGCACGATGACGCAGCCCACCATGGGATTGGGGCTCGCGAGGCCCGTGCCTTTGCGGGCCAGCTCCAGCGCGTGTTGCATGAAGCGTTGATCGTGAGATGAGAAAGAATTGGACATTATCTAGGTGCATTCACTCCGAGTGCAATCCACCAGATTTCCGTTCCAATCGGGACATCGGCCTCTGTTATATCCGGCGGCAGCCTGAGCGGCCAGTGACTTTTCCCATCCAGTCCTCTGGCATGCTCGACTCCAGCGAGACTCGTCTTGTGCACTGTTCCATCAGGACGGCGCAATTCGATTTGATCTCCGGCCCGAATGGAATTTGGAGGTCCTCCTTTTGGGAGTCCGGGAAATACGCACAGAGGCTTGCCCGTAATCCGGATTATGTCTTCAACCTTCGAGATGAGGAAAGGCTCCATAGAGGGATAATCCTGCTCCCTAGTCGAAGAGAGAGTTGGCGTAGGTCTCCGCGTCGAACGGAACCATGTCGTTGATTTGCTCGCCGGTGCCAACGAAACGAATGGGCAGACCAAGTTCGCGCGATATTGCCACAACGATGCCGCCCTTCGCCGTGCCATCGAGTTTCGTGAGGATGATTCCGGTCACGCCGACAGTCGAAGTGAATTCACGCGCCTGAGCCAGCCCATTCTGCCCGGTGGTGGCGTCGAGAACCAGCAGGACATCGTGCGGCGCGCCAGGAATCACCTTTGCGGCGGTGCGCTTCATTTTTTCCAGCTCCGCCATCAAATTGGATTTCGTATGCAAGCGGCCAGCAGTATCCACGATGACGACATCGGATGAACGTGCCTTGGCCGCTGCGACGGCGTCATATACAACCGCCGCGGGGTCAGCCCCAGATTTCTGTTTGATGACCTCGATGCCGTTGCGCTGCGCCCAGATTTCCAACTGCTCGACGGCGGCAGCGCGAAACGTGTCCGCAGCGCAGAGCAACACGCTACGCCCTTCCTGACGAAGCCGGTTTGCCAGCTTTCCAATGCTGGTAGTCTTGCCCGCGCCGTTGACGCCAACAATAAAAATCACGCGCGTGCCGCTGCCATTCTGAGTAGTGGCGATGCCGCTCGTCGCCACATCCGTCCTTACTGACGCGTTCAGAATTCGAATGATGTGCGACTTGATTTCACTTTTGAGCTGCGCCGCGTTGGCAAGCGCATTGCGATCCAGTTTTTCGCGCACCGCTTCCAGAATCTCGCGCGTCGGCTTCACACCCAGATCGGCGGAGAGGAGCGCCGTCTCCAGCCCCTTGAGGATCGATGGATCGATCTTCCGCTCGCCCAGAAAAACAGTATCAACAGCTTCAGAGAGCACCGCCTTGGTCTTGCTGACGGACTTCTTCAGCCGCTCAAGAAGCGTCGGCTCCGGCTCATTCTTCCCAAAAAGTGAAATCATAAGATCGCGCGAGTGGCAGTCACCGCAACCTAAAATTGTAGCAGATGCCACCTCAAGGGCTGTTACGCGACATGTGGGAGATTGAAGCCCAGCAGGACACTTGATGCTTAGACGTGGACTTCAACGGCGCTGAGGCGGAGCTTTCCGGCGTTGACGGCGGATTCAAGGGCGGTTACGACAACGGCGTCGAACTTTGAGCCGGTCAGCGCGCGAATGCGATTCATGGCGTAATCCAGTTCCATCGCCGTTTGATAAGGGCGATTGGTGGTCATGGCGTCGAGGGTGTCTGCCACGCCGATGATGCGCGCCATCAGCGGAATCTGCGGGCCTTGCAGGCCGTAAGGATAGCCGCGGCCGTCCATATGTTCGTGGTGCAGCTCGATGCCCGGCAGCATTTCCTTCAACTGCGAAACGGGGCGCATGATGTTCGCGCCCTTAACGGTGTGCTGCTTCATCAAGCCAAATTCTTCCGGCGTCAGCGAGCCGGGCTTCTTCAGCACGCGGTCCTCGACGCCGATTTTTCCGACGTCGTGCAGTAACGCCGCGATGCGCAACTTGTCTAGATCTTCGGCGGAAAGCTGCAGCTCTTGACCAATCAGCGTCGAATACTTCGCCACGCGGCCGGAGTGACCGCGCGTGTACGGATCCTTTTCGTCGATGGCCGCGGCAAGCATGCGAATCGAGCCGATGAACAGTTCGCGATTTTCCTCGGCGGCTTCCTTCAACCGCTCGATGTACTCCTCGATGTCGCCCGCCATCTTGTTGAAGTTTTCCGCGAGCTCGCTGATTTCCGAAGCTCCGCGGACGGCAGAACGCTGGTGAAATTCGCCGCGGCTGATCGCGCGTGTGGAGGCCGCCAACCCGCGGATCGGCCCGCTGATGCCTACTGCAAAAAAATATCCGACGAGAATGGCGACTAGGATGACCACGGTGACGAACGCCAGCGCCTCACGGTTCAGCTCCGTAACGCCCGCGTCAGTCTGCGCTTCATCCAGACTCCTCTGTGCAATGACCGCCCAATTCTCTTCAGTCAAAGTGCTGTAGGTTCCGATCATCTCCTTCGGATGTTTCTTGCCTTTTTCGAAATAGCGAACCGTTTCGGTGCTGCGCAGATCCTGCGGCAGCGCCTTTACTTGCGCGACCAGCGTGTCGCTGCTGGCATCAGCGCCAGGAACGAAGTTCTTTGTGTCCTGGTGCGCCACGATGCGGCCATTGTGGTCCACCAGGAAAACTCTGCGTCCATGGACACTGGCATCCTGCAGCCGGTGAAGAATGGGATCCATCGAGACGACTGCGGCGAGCATCCCGGTAAAGCTGTAGTTCACATCCGTCAGGGGAACGGCCACTACGAACCCTGGCCGGTCATCCGGTGCCAGCGCAAGAGGATCGCTCCGGAACTTCACCGTCTGAGTCTGCTGCGACTGCAGGCAAGTCATGTAGGCGCGCTGCAGCGCTCTGGCGACAAATGGATCCTGCTCCGCACGAAAATTTCCCTGCGACGCGCTTGTACCTTTTCCGGACTTCCCCACGGCGGTCAGGTAAATAAATGTATTGCGATTGCTGGAGACAAATTCTTCCAGCAGGCGAGTTACTTTGGGTTCTGCGGCGGGATCCTCGACATTGTCAATAAGGCCGGTTAACGCCAGAATCTGGCGTTCGCTGATTAGCTGCTGCGTCAGGTTGGTGTCGAACAGTTGAATTTCCTGCGCCAGCGACCGGGTCAGATCGTTTTGCTGGACGCGTTCGGTATCCACCAGTTTGTCCTGGCTCAGCTGCAATACTTGTCGGTGGTAAAGGCCGATGGGCAGCGCGCTGACCAGCAATAGCGCGCCCAGAACGAGCCAAAGTATGCGCACACGTCCTGCGCGCACACGTTCCCACCGAGACTCGGTATCTCGCGGCATCTCAGCTATTCATTTTAGGAGAACCGGAGGGGCTTAGGCGGCCGAGCAGTGCTCCGAGTCGCGCATATGCAACTGGGACTTTAGTACTACGGGCGGCAAATGTGGCCAAGTGCGGGTCGCCATTACTCTCGCTTCAACGGCCGCTCCATGATGTCGCGAATCGCGTCCTTGGGAGATTTGCCGGCGTGCAGAATCGCGTCAACCTGCTCTGTGATCGGCATTTCGATTTGATGTTCGCGGGCCAGCGCCAGCAGCGGCGCAGTGGTATTCACGCCCTCGGCCACCATGCGCATATTCGCGAGAATTTCAGTGAGAGTACGTCCCTTGCCAAGCTCGATGCCCACCAGGCGATTGCGGCTGAGCGAGCCCGTGCAAGTGAGAACCAAATCGCCCAATCCCGCCAGGCCGCTGAGCGTCTCCGGCCGTGCACCCAGCGCCACGGCTAGGCGAGCCATCTCCGCCAGGCCTCGGGTGATTAGTGCCGCAAGAGCGTTCGAACCAAGTCCCAGTCCCTGGCAAGCGCCTGCGGCAATGGCCATCACGTTCTTCATCGCGCCGGCAAGCTCCACGCCGAGCACATCGTCGTTGGTGTACAAGCGAAAGTTTGGGCCGGCAAACTCATCCTGGATTTGGGCGGCGAAGTCGAGATGCTTTGAGGCCAGCACTACCGCCGTTGGTTCGCCGCGCGCGGCCTCTAATGCGAACGAAGGTCCCGAAATCACGGCGATGCGCGGCACAAATTTCGGCGAAATGACCTGCGCGATCACTTCGCTCATGCGCAGGTGTGTGGACGGCTCAAGCCCCTTGCTGGCGCTGATGAAACTCGCGCCGGCGGCAACAAACGGAAGCGCGGCCCCGTAAACCGCGCGAGCATGCGCCGAAGGCATAGCGCCAACGATGACTTGCGCATCAGCAAGCGCAGCTCCCATTTGAGAATGGACTCCAACACTCTCCGGCAAGTTCACGCCAGGAAGAAAAGTCCTATTTTCTCGGCCGCTGCGCATCGCCTCGGCGAGCTCCGCGTTGTGCACCCAAATTGAAATTTCGTGAGGCTTGCGGCTGCGCGAAAGAACGACCGCCAACGCTGTCCCCCAGCCACCACCGCCCAGAATGGCAATTTTCGTCATTCAACTTCCTTTTTCTTGCTAAAGGAAAACCGCGGTTCCGTGCCTTCGACGAGTCGCTGCAGGTTGGCGTCATGCTTGTAGATCACGAGCGCGGAGATGGCTAGCGTCCCCAGGTCGACGACGATTGGCGGCGCGTGATGCGGCGGCGCCCACAAAAAATATATGAGCAGCGGCATAGCCGCGGCCGCCGCCACAGAACCGAGCGAAACGAACCGCCAAAAAACCACGCAAAGAATAAAGAGCGTTAGCGCACTGACAGCCGCCAGCGGGCAAAGCGCCAGAAACACGCCCAGCGCCGTCGCCACTCCTTTTCCGCCCTTGAACTTGAGCCATACCGGGAAGCAGTGCCCGAGCAATACCGAGAATGCCGCAATCGTCATCCATAGCGCGCTTTGGTTGGTGACCTGGCCGGCGAGCCAAACAGCCACTGCACCTTTCGCGGTATCGAAAACCAAAGTGAGAATTCCCGCCAGCGGGCCTACCACGCGCGCGACGTTGGTTGCGCCAATGTTACCGCTGCCGGCTTTGCGCACGTCCGGGCCGCCAAATAATCTTGCAAGCACCAGGCCAAAGGGAATCGAACCAAGAAGATAGGCGGCGATTGGGATCAGAAAGAAGGCGCTCGATTTCTCAGGCATGCTTCGTCAGGCCTCCGCCACGGCAAACGCGAAACTTTCGAGCGTAGTGTACTCCGCGCCAGACGGTTTTAGTTTGCTTTCAATCAGATGAAATTTGCCGGTGCGCAGCGAACCAAAATCACGCGCCCCGTTTTCATGGATCGCAACGCGAAGTTTTTCCGGGGGCCACGTTCGTTCAAATCGCGAGAGCGTCAGATGCGGTGAAAACGGCCGGTGCTCCCGCGGGATACCAAGTGGTTCCATCGCCAGATCGATATCGGCTGCTAGCGTTCTAAAATTTGGTGGAGCTTCGACGCCTGCCCATAAAACGCGGGGGTACTTCTCGTTCGGGAAAAAACCAAGTCCGCGAAAATCGAGTGTGCAAGGCAGATCTGATCGGATGCCTGCGAGTGCCACGCGAATGTCCGCGAGCTTTGCTTCAGGCACTTCACCAATGAATTTGAGCGTAACGTGAAGATTTTCCGTACGCACCCAGCGAGTCTGTGGCGAAACCGCACGAAGGGCTTCGATCAATGCAGCAAGCTTTTCCCGCACCGCGGAGGGAATTTCCAGCGCAACGAACAAGCGCATGCGGCTCAGGCCCTTTTAGTAGCGCGTGACGGCGGCTCCCCGCCGTTATACAAAAAATGAATGCGCACCAAATCCAGCGCAAGTTGCGACGCGTGCCAGCGCACGGCTTCTCGATCGCCCGGAAAAAGCACGCCGCGCTCTTTGACGCCCCCAGCATGCGAAAGCGCAATGTGCACCGTGCCGACCGGTTTTTCATCGCTGCCCCCGCTCGGCCCAGCGATACCAGTGATGCCCACGCCCAGCGTGCTCCCCACGTTGCGGCGGATTCCATCCGCCAGCGCGATTGCCACTTCACTGCTCACGGCGCCTTTGGTCTGAATCATTTCCGGCGGCACATTCGCCCACGCCGTTTTCAAATCGTTGCTGTAGCTCACGACCCCGCCCAAAAAATACGATGAGCTACCCGCAATACTTGTAAGCCGCTGCGCGAACAATCCGCCCGTGCAACTTTCCGCCGCCGAAATGGTGGATTTGTTCTTCGTCAGCAGGCCCGCCACCACTTCCTCCAGCGAAGAACCGTCCTGCGAGTAGATGCGGTCGGCCAGCGCAATTTCGAATCCCTGCACGATTTCGTCCAACGTCTTTTGCGCATGCGCGGCGTCGCCGGTCCACAATCGCAAATGAATCTGAATTTCTCCCGGCGCAGCGAGGATCGTGGTGTTCACATCAGCATAGCGCGTATAAATCGGCCGGATGCGCTGCTCGACGCTCGATTCGCCCATGCCCGCCACGCGCAATTCGCGATGAAACATTCGAACGCTCGAGCTGCGCCGCTGCAGCCGCGGCAAAACTTGCTCCTGATACATGGGCTTCAGCTCGCGCGGCGGCCCTGGCAACAGAGCAATGAATCGCCCCGCGTCCTCAATCCACAAGCCGGGCGCCGACCCGCGTGGATTATCGAGCACTTCCGCGCCCTCCGGCACCATCGCCTGGCGCACATTCACCGCCGGCATTTCTCGCCCGAGCTGCCGAAAGCGCCCTTCGATGTAGCGAAGAATTTCGTTGTTCAGGTGCAGCTTGCGGCCCAGCAGATCGGCTAGCGTTTCGCGCGTCAGATCGTCTTCCGTCGGCCCCAGCCCACCCGAAGCGATGACCAATTCAACCCGCTCCAGAGCTTCCTTAAACGCCGCGCTCAAATAATCGCGATTGTCCCCGACAATCGACTTGCGCACCACTTCGATCCCAAGATTGTTCAGCTCTTCCGTTAGGTAGAGCGAGTTGGTGTCCATGCGGTCCGGAGTCAGCAGTTCCGAACCAACCGCAATGATTTCTGCTTTCATCTTTTCAATTATCCGGTTAACGGCAAGCCGCGAACGTCCCAATCCAGCGTGAAGAGGGAATCAGTGGTCGCAATAATTGCTCTGCCAGAAGGTTGCAGAGCCATTCCGACAAGCCCCGAACCGCTGAGCACAACATCCGCATGCGCTTGCGGCGTGATTCGTACAATCCCGCGCCGTCCGCCATAAGACGCCGCCACATAGAGATTTCCGTCGCGATCGAGAGCCAGCCCCTGCGGCCGTCCCAGCCCACGGAAAAACACGCTCACTTCGCCGCCCTGCGTAATTCTGTGAATGCGGTCAAAGCTGGAAGTCGTCGGCCCGGAAACGTACAAATCGCCACTGGGATGAAACGCCAGGTGATACGCCGCCATGGAAGGCTCCAGCGTGGCAAAAACAAAAATCTCGCGGCTCGGGCTGATCTTGAAAACCGTGCCGCTACGGTCGCCCACATAAAGATTGCCGCTGGGATCAAACGCCAGGCCCGTCGCGACGCCCATGCCTTCAATCCATTGCTCCGCTCGGCCATCCGGAGTGATGCGGTGGATCGTTCCGTCGTGCCGGCAAGAGACAAAAAGATTGCCCGCGCGATCAAGCGCCAGCCCGCTGGGATTCATCAACGACGTGACAAACGGCTTCACGCTGTAGTTCGCGGTGATTTTGTAAAGCGATACGGGAACGCGCTGGCCGCGCTGGCCGGAAAACGTGACGTAAATGTTCCCGTCCATATCCACGGCGGGATTCGCCACTGGATGAAGATTGTCCGCGATTTGCAGTCCAATGTGCACGGGATGCGGCGGACTTTCCTGTCCGGCCGTGGCCACGCGCACCATTCCGCCGCTCGCGCCTTCCGGAACACGCGCCACCAAACGACTTTCGCTGGCAAGCGCGATGCTCGCTTCGGCCTCGCCAAAATGCACTATCGGCCGCGCCAGCCCGCGCGTAACGAACCCGTGGCCGTGAATGGTCATCTCGCCGCCAGGAATTGCGGCGCTGGGCGCAACTCTCTCAATGTGCGGAATGCCGTTCTTTTCTGCCGAGGAGCCGAAGCCGAATTTCATACCCAACCAATATGAAACGTCAGAAGATCAAAGTGTAACGCGATACGCAGCAGAATTGCAGCGTAGATGCCCGCCATCCAGTCATCCGCCATGATTCCCCAGCCGCCCGGAAGTTTTTCTAGGCGTCGAAGGGGCCACGGCTTCCAGATGTCAAACAGTCGAAAAAGTATAAAACCCAGCAAAAGATACCTCCAATTCACCAGGCTCAGCGCGAAGAAAACCGCGAACGTGGAGAAATCCATGTGTGCGGTGAAGTGCGGCAGCGCAATGGGAATCAACGGCAGTAAAAGCGCAAAGTGCTGCCCCGCAACTTCGTCAATCACCACGAATTGCGGATCTTCGATTCCTGCGTGAGCGGCCGCGCGGGAAGCGCTCCACACGCCGATTGCTCCCAGCAAAACGAGAAGTGCCAGCGCGCAGATGATCGGCAACGCCAGGACGGCGTTATGAATATCGCTCCCCGGAACGAGAAAATGCTGGTCCGTCAAAACCGCATCCGTATCGGGGTGTAGCGGAAACACTCCGCCAATGGAAGTCGGTCGCAGAAAAAAAACAGCCGAGAGGTAAGCGGTCGCAACGCCTACAAGCGAACCAAATGTCCCCGGCGCTTTGGGAATGTAACCGACTCCAAGTACGGTAGCGATGGCCAGTGCCAGGCGCGGCTTATTGCGCTGTGTTTCGGATACGGTCGAGGTATCAGTTGTTGGCGTCATTCGAATTATCCAAGTCATCGTTCAGGGGAAGGACGATGGTATTCCCTTCATCCTCGGAAATATCTTCTTCCGTGAAGACCGATTCAGAAACAACGTATTTCTCGCTGGCCCAGTTGCCCAGGTCCCGATCCCGGCATCGCTCACTGCAAAAAGGGAAGTCCCCGTGAACCGCCGAGTCGGTCGCGACTTTGCAGATGGGGCATTTGTGTTTCATCGCGTAAATCTCTTGTCTGCGAACTCCGCGTTCTTGGCGTCCTGCATGTGAAATCTTTTAGCACAGAGCATACAAAAGGCACAGAGATCACGAAGTCAAAGCCAGCATCGAAGGAAGAGTATAGCTCAGGCCAGGACGCGGAGGGGTGCCCCAGTGGCGATGCGATGGAGCTTCTCGGATGCTGGGACAGGTGGCGCAGTAACCGCGATTGCACTGTCACGCGCAGCTGGCCGAGGCAGAATCTCGACCACTCTGCCAACCAGGTCGTAGGCGTCGGACTTGGTAATTTCAACGCGAGCAACGTCGCCGGCTTCCGCGACTTCTCCACCGGGCAACTCGATGTCCGTGAGGTAAAGCTTCCCGTCGATCTCTGGAGCCATACCTTCGAGCCGCGCTTCCCACACCAATGGATTGTCTTTCGAAGGGCCTTCGACGAGTGCCGCAAAAGTAGATTTCTTTGCGGCCCGTGATTTTCCACCTGCAAATTTCGCACGCAGATTGTCGCGCGAGATTTTTTTCTGAATGGCCATCAACTGGTTGCGCCGGTCGCTGATTGTTTCCGCGTCCACTTTTTCATCCAGCGCGTAGCTTCCTGCGTTGTCCACGTCCGAATATTCGAACACGCCCATCCAATCGAGCTTCGCGGCCTTCACAAATTCGCACAGCTCCTGGAAATCGGCTTCCGTTTCGCCGGGAAAGCCAACGATAAACGATGTACGCAGCGATACTCCGGGAATCGTCGTTCGCATGCGCTCCAGTAATTTCAAAAACGCATCGCCATTCGAACCGCGCTTCATCCGCGCCAGTACGTTGCGGCTGGCGTGCTGCAGAGGCATATCCATATACTTCGCGAGCCGTGGATGTTCCGCGATGGTATCCAGCAATTTCTGCGTCACGCGATTTGGATAAGCGTACAAGAACCGTACCCACAGCAAATCGTCCGTCTGCGCCAGTTTTCCGAGCAGCTGCGCAAGCCCATCGCGCAAGCCAAGATCCTCACCGTAAGAAGTCGTGTCCTGACCGATCAGCGTGATTTCCCGCGCGCCCGCTCTCGCCAGATTCTCCGCCTCGCGCACCACCGATTCGAATCGCCGGCTCCGAAATGCCCCGCGAAGCTGCGGAATGATGCAAAACGTGCACGGATGATCGCAGCCTTCCGCGATTTTGATGTATGCCGCATGTTTCGGAGTGGTGATGATACGCGGAGTCAGATCGTGATACAGAAACGCCGGCGGTTGCGCGGGGAGCACGCGAAGATCGCCTTCCACCGCTTCCATAATACGTTCAACTTCGCCGGTGCCCACGACGGCGTCTACTTCCGGCACTTGCTCGAGTATCTGCGCGCGAAACCGTTCGACCAAACACCCCGCCACAATCAGTTTTTTTGCCGCGCCAAATTTCTTGTGCTCCGCCATTTCCAAAATGGCGTCCACGGACTCTTTTTGTGCCGCTTCAATAAAGCTGCACGTATTGACCACCAGAATTTCGGCTTCGTCCGCGCGCGGCGTCAGCTCATAGCCTTCGCGCGCAAGAATACCCATCATCACCTCGCTGTCCACGAGGTTCTTCGGGCATCCCAGGCTGACGAATCCGACCTTGGTCATAGGCTATGAATTTGCGCCTTTACGCAATTCTCAATTGTAACACGGGCTGTTTGAACTTGAGTTTGCACGGGCGTAGCAGCGCTACGCCCCTGCTTGGCGAGGCTTAATGCATCTTTAGCGCGTCCGCAATCCCGCGCGTACTTGATCGATTAGTTGACGCAGCCTGCTTGTGTCGCAAGGCACGCCGCCGAAGCGCGCCTGAGTGTAGAGTTGAGTAAATTCATGCACGGCAGGCGCGAGACTTGGCGAATTCACACCCGCAGCGAATTCGAACGGCGTCTGCGTTGCGGCGCGCATCAATCCCCGGCGCGCCAGCATTCGCAGCAGCTCCGCATAAAGCCGCGATGCCAGCTGCGGATCGCTGCCAGTCTGCTTTGAGGATCGCAGTTGAAAAAACAACCGGACCCGCCGGCCCAGCTCAGCAACGAGATTGAAACGCAACGCTACCAAAAAGAGCACCACGGCAAGAGGCAGCATGTACCCCACCGCGCCGCGCCGCAGCTGCCACTATTTCATCCATCTCTTGCCCGCACTCTGCTTGCGTTCGAACCAGTCGCGTGCGTTTTCGCTCCAATTCCGCGAACTGCTCTGCAGATTCTGCGCCAATACCAACTGGTGCGCGAAGTCGTACCCGATCACCCATTCACTCCAGGTAATCTCCAGCCAGTCTGCATATTGACCGAGACGGGTCAAAAAGCCGGCCGAGTTTTCCGGGGCCGCCGGAGTAGGATCAAACGTTTGCCAACCTACGCCCGGAAAGTAGACCTCGACCCAACTGTGTGCATCGCTGGCTCGCACGATGTAATCCCCGCCGAGATCGTTATATTCGCCCGGAAGAAATCCGTTGACCTCGCGTGAAGGCACGCCGAGCGTGCGCATCATGATAGCCATCGAGGAAGCAAAATATTCGCAGTGGCCAGCGCGAGTCTCAAAAAGAAAATGAGCTAGCGGATCGTCACCGGGTTTTCCGGTCAGATTCAACGTGTACTTGAAACGATCCCGCAAGTAACTTTCGATCCTGAGAGCCTTGTCGAAAGGTGTCAGGGCGTTCTTGGTGATCTCCTTGGCAAGTTCCGGAATGCGCGGATCCAGGCCAGCAGGAAGCTGAAGGTAAGTCGCAGTGACGTGGTCCGAATAACTCGTTGGGGCGGCACGAAGCTGGGCCGCATTAAATGGAGGCAATCGCGAGAAGCCCGCATACCGGATGGCAGCGTAATTATGAAAGGGATTCGAAATCGTGCCGGTGGAATCCCGCAGAAGATAAATACGGCGCGTCAATGCGAGCGCATTTGTGCTGTCGCCGGTGAAATTTCCTCGGAGAGATATGACTTTTCCGGGAACAAAGAGTGCATCGGTGGCGAGAGGTTCAAGATAAACGGTATAAAGAATTCCCGGTCCCGGCGAATCCGTTTTCTGCGCGGCATCCGGCGAGTATATCCATCCGTCCGTGCTTGGCTGCAGCGTTTGCACGAGGTGTTCTGTGGTAGTCCACCGTTTGCCATCGAAGTTTGTCAGCGCGATCCCTCTCCAGTACAGCCGGTCGTACCCAATTGGTTTTCCGGTCTGTACGCGCATGACCACGGCAGAATTCTTCTTGATTTCGCCGATCTGACCTAGCTCCACATTTTCCGTGAAGCCGCTCATTAGCGAAGAACTAAAACTGGCGCGGCCAAGGTATCCGGCGCTGAAACGTGGAAAGAAGAAAAACAGCACGCCACCGAGAAGGATGGAACCGGTCGCCACGCTGAGAGCCGAAAGCATTAACGCGCGATTTAGTTTTCGGTCTCGCTCGGTGTGCACCAGCAGGGTGGGTGAAGCGGCGCCGATCGCTCCGCGGCGCAACTCCATTCCGACGAACGTGGAAACGCCGAACAGGAGAAAGATAAAAAATAAAATCAGAAAGGTCGTGTCGACGGTGAGTACGGCGGCCGCGAGAATACCTGAAAAAGATAGCATCGAAAGAAAAAGCGCGTCGCGGTCGGTGACCGCGCTGTAAAAACGGACGATGGTGACGAAAAGTAGAAAATGCACTGCTCCCAAAAGCGCAGCAAAGAGCGGCGGATTGGAAGAACCTCCGACAAGAAAACGCGAGAGAAAAAGCGCGTCAATCGGAAAGAACGCTAGGTAGACCAGGACGCACCAGGTGGCCACGCGGTGCGAAAGTTCGGCAGGGCGGCTGTGCCACCAGCGGAATCCTTTATAGAGGATGGCGAGGGGAGCCACGAAACTCGTGACGATGTCGAGCTTTCCGGTACTCACAAGCGTGAGCGTTGAAGTCAGGATCAGCAAGGAAAGCGACGTGCGGAAATAGCGCTCGGCGGGCAGGGAAGGGACACTCGGAGTGGCGATAGTGGCGGCCATGGTGGACATTTAATCGTAGCATCTGCCGCGGCGTGCGGGGAGCAGGGTTGGACGAAAGGATAACTCTTAGTGCTTGCCAGGAACTGAAGCAGCTGTGGCGAGTGCCGCGCGGGCGGCTTTTCGGGTGAGGTTGGACACGGGGAACTGGGAGATGTCATCGATTGGAAGGTGTTTTGCGCCAGCAATGAGAGGAAGCTTTTTTACGCGAATGAGGAAGGGGAGAAGCGTGATGGAGCGATAGGTGACGGCGTGGCGAACTTTGGCGGCTGGAACGAGTTTCCATTGGGGCTTCGCACTGCCTGGAATAAATCCATGAAGATATATGAGCAATTCTTCCGCTGGGTCACCGCTGACTGAGAGCGTCGGGAAATGCCACATTTTTGAAACCAGCGTTGGCACATGATCGGCCGAGGCTTTTTCCTTAGTGCCTTTCGGCGGCGGCAATAGCAAAGTTTGGTTTTTTCCATCCGTGAAAATCGCAGCGGCAAGCGTGACTTCCACCGTGGCACGTTTTTTTCGTTTTTCGGGCAAGGATTCCGCGATGCCCTGTTTTCGCCCTTCGCAGAATTGCGCTACAGGACAGAGTAAACATTGCGGCGACCTCGGAGTGCACAGCGTCGCGCCTAGCTCCATCATGGCCTGATTCCAATCGCCAAACGATTTGGAGTCGAGCAATTGATCTGCAGTTGTTTGCAATGCTTGCCAACGTCGCGGCTCGCGCAGGTCTCCGCGAATTGCACCGAGGCGCGAGAGAACGCGCGCGACGTTGCCATCAAGCACGGCGTGTTTTTCGCCGAACGCAATGCTGAGAATAGCTGCCGCCGTGTAGTCTCCGATTCCCGGCAGCGCGAGGGCATCTTCCAAGCGCGCCGGAAATTCTCCTCCGTGCTTCGCGATGATTTGCTGCGCGGCTTTTTGAAGATTTCGCGCACGGCTGTAGTACCCAAGGCCGGACCAGAGGCGCAGTACTTCTTCTTGCGGCGCGCTTGCGAGTGCGTGAAGGTCTGGGAAGCGTTCGAGAAATCGTTCGTAATAAGGAATCGCTGCTGCAACGCGCGTTTGCTGCAACATGATTTCCGAAAGCCAGATTGGGTAGGGATCGCGCGTGCGGCGCCACGGCAGGTCGCGTTGAAATTGGCGAAACCAGCCGAGCAGTTGCTTACGGAATGTCGTGAGTTCGCGGGCGTTCAGCATTGTGCCTGCATATTCTCGCACAGCTCCTTGGAGCAGGCATTCGTACATACCTGTTTCACTCAGAAGAATTTAGAAATAACTCAGACAGGAATGTTTGATCTACTTCTTGGCATCGTCGTCAAGAAAGACGACGTAGGAGGAACTCCAAACGGAAGCGGGAACGGAGCCATGAGGCTGGGTGGTCACGATAATCTTGAAAAGTTCAGGCGATGAGGCGAGATCAGCCATGAGCGATTGCTCGGGGTCAGGTGGAAGAGGTTGTGCGACGGCCAGGTGCTGAAGAATCGCGAAAATGTTTTCGTCGGCGGGAGCGAGAGGAGTGTCCACTCCAGCGCTGCGAAATTGCAGAAGTGAATTGCTTTCGTAAAAGTGCCAGGCCAGGCTGGCGCAAATCGTGACGGCGCGTTCGAAGCGCTCATTTATTGCAGACACTCCAGTTTTCGGAGCGGAGGATTCTTCCACTGATAGATGCGGATCGAGAACCAGCAAGATGCGGCAATCGTCTTCGCGCGTGAACTCGCGGACCATCAAGGAACCGGAGCGCGCCGAAGCTTTCCAGTGAACGTGGCGGGCGCTGTCCGTGGGTTGGTAATCGCGCAGGGCGTAGAGATCCTGGCCGCGGCCTTTGGTGAGGCTTTCGAGAGCGCCCTGCAGGCCGGGCAGGATTTGCAGGTATTCCTCGGTCGGTTCGACGGAAGGATAGACCAGCGCTTCCGTTTTCAAATTAAGCTGGCGCGCTTTGCGCAGGAAACCAAAAGGAAAACGTGTGACGATGCGGAAGGCTTCCTGGCGATAAACTCCGCGACGCGGAAACGTTACGGGAATGGTTTGCTGCACACGATCACGTTTTGGGAGATATGGAAAATAAACTGGTGTCTCCAGCATGGCGGCGGCTTCAGCATTTTTCTTTTTGGCGGCTTCGACGCGCAGGGAAAACGATGGCAACGTCAATTTTTCGTTTTCGAGTTCGACCATGGCGCGTACCGGCTGGCCCGCGAAAATGTGTTCCGGCAATACCAGGCGCATCTCGATCCCCGAAAGTGTTATGGAAGAAAGTATGCCGGACATTAATACTGTAGCGATGAGGCTCGCGAGAATCAGGAACAGCAGATTGTTTCCGGTGTTGAGCGCCGCGAGTGCGACAAGAATGATTCCGACAAGATAAATCCAGCCTTCTAGCGTAATGCGGTATTCCATTTTGTAGCTGATCCAGCGAAGTGGCGTGCGCTTGGCGAGAATGGGAACGAGCGTGATTGCTACCCAGCCGGCGATTGCGAGCGCGGCGAGTGCGGAAGTGCTGGCGATCCCAAGCTGACCGAGCTCGGCAGCGGCGCCCGAATACAGTGCCAAAAGCAACGCGGCGGTGAGCGCAGTGATGGATAGAAAGAACGCGCGCACCGAGGGGCGGTCGGCCTTGGCCCAGAGTTGCGAGATGGTTGCGAGCACGCTCACGGCGTTGCGATCACAAAGGAACGGGAACGGATTCCACGATATCGCGAAGAACGGAATCGGTGGTTTCCGATTTTTTCTGCAGCGAAGCGTGGCGCGAACTGGCGACCACGCGGTGAGAGAAGACGGAAACGGCAAGCTGTTTGAAATCATCGGGGAGGCAATAGTCGCGGCCATCGAGATAGGCGCGGGCTTGTGCGGCGCGCTGGAGCATCAAAGTGCCGCGCGGACTGACGCCGAGAGCGAGCTGTTCGCTTTTGCGCGTCCGATTTACGATTTCGAGAGCGTAATCATGCAGGCTGGAGTCGACCTTTACATGAGCGACATCATTCTGCATGGAGAGAACATCGCTGACATCCGCGACAGGATCGAGTGAATCGATAGGATTATCGCCAACCCGCTTACGTAGAATTTCTTTTTCGGTTTCTTGCGAGGGATAGCCCATTTTGATGCGCATCAAGAAGCGGTCGAGCTGCGATTCCGGCAGTGGGTAAGTACCGTGATGCTCGACGGGATTTTGCGTGGCGATCACAAGAAATGGCTGCGGCAGCGGGAGCGTTTTGCCGTCCACCGTGACTTGCGCTTCATTCATGGCTTCCAGAAGTGCGGATTGCGTGCGCGGCGTGGTGCGGTTGATTTCGTCGGCCAGAACGACGTTCGCGAAAATCGGGCCGGAGCGGAATTCAAATTCGCGCGATTCAGGATTGTAGACGCTGACGCCGAGAACATCGCTGGGCAGCAAATCCGAAGTGAACTGGATACGCTGAAAGCTGCAATGAAACGATTTTGCGAGGGCTTGTGCAAGAGTGGTTTTGCCAACGCCGGGAACGTCTTCGATGAGCAAGTGGCCGCGCGCAAGCAGCGTAATCAGCGCAAGTTGAATGGCGTCTTCCTTGCCATAAATGGCGCGCGCGATGGAACGCTGCAACTGCGAGACGACTTGAGAGGTAGCGGTCGGCATCTGTTGAAAACCCGGGCCCTTCCTGTTACAAATAGATGGCGGTGCAGGCTGTCGCGGCTACCGCAACGGGCGACTAGCTCAGTTGGTTAGAGCGCTCCCCTCACACGGGAGAGGTCAAAGGTTCAAGTCCTTTGTCGCCCACCACTACTCCCCAATTCTCCCACATCGAAG
>JBGPDI010000087.1:0-20255 GCA_041482215.1 Candidatus Acidiferrum sp.
ACGCGCTGGCGCACAAAGTCGAGGCGGGAGCGGATATGTTCCTGATGCCTTCGCGCTACGAACCCTCGGGGTTGAATCAGATGTACAGCTTGAAGTATGGTACGGTGCCGATTGTGAGAGCCACCGGCGGGTTGGACGACAGCATCGAACCGTTCGACCTGGAACACGGGACAGGGACCGGGTTCAAATTCAAGGAGTATTCCGGCGAGGCACTTTTGTTTGCGGTACGGCAGGCGCTTCATCATTACATGGATGAGCGCATCTGGAAGCGCATCCAATTGAACGGAATGGTGCAGGATTTTTCCTGGAAGACGCCTGCGGCGGAGTATGCGAAGCTGTATGAGGTGGCTCGAGCTGCACGCGGATTGTCTCCACTCGCGCAAAGTTCAGGAAAGTCCGCTGCGGGCTCCGGATCGGCAGGGCGCGGAGCGGGACGGAGCACAGAGGCTGCGGGGCAAGCCCCTCAAGGATCGGGGCAAGCCGCACGAAACCAAAAGCCTGCTGGAACATCTAATTAAGTCAATTCGGGAGAGAAGGGGCGGTCCGCCAGAGGCGGTCAAACCGCCGAGGACAAAGATTATGGCTGACAATTCAATTCAGGCAGCAACCGATGGAAATTTCGAAGCCGAAGTGCTGACGGCAAGCAATTCGCAGCCGGTGATGGTGGACTTCTGGGCGGAATGGTGCCGCCCGTGCCACATGCTGGCGCCAACGGTGGCGGAAATCGCGCACGACTATGCGGGCAAGCTGAAGGTGATGAAGTTGAACGTGGATGAGGCTATGAATTCAGCGGGCCGATATCGCGTGCAGGGCATTCCCACTTTGCTACTGTTCAAGAATGGGCAGGTGGTCGAACAGATCGTGGGAGCGGTACCGAAAGATCAGATCACCAAGGCGCTTGACCGGCACGTCGGATAAACCGCAAGAAAATTACGGGGCGCTCCGGCCTGGTCGGAGCGCCCCGATTTTTTGTTTGCACTTCTGTTTCGCCTATCCATGCGAGCAAGAGTCCTGACATAATCTTCGCGCTGGCGCGGTTAATTTTTCAGCGGAGGAAGAGTGAACGGACTGCGGCCCTTGCAGCCGGCAATGCTGGAGACACGCGCTTCGGCAACAGCGGCACCCGAGTTGCGGGTTCGTTTGTTCTTTTGGTGCTTAGCGCTGGCCTTAGGACTCTTGCATCTGTGGGGGCGCCGCAATGACGTGACCCCGGACAGCATTTCGTATATCGAGATCGCTCAGGCCACTGCGCGCGGAGGTTTGCACCACATTGTTAATGCTTATTGGAGTCCGCTCTATCCCTTTCTGTTGAGTATGGTCTTTCGGTATTTCCATCCGTCGATGCAGTGGGAATTTGCGATTGCCCATTCTCTGAACTTTGTTGTGTGTTTTGCGAGTCTCGCTTCCTTTGAGCTTTTTTTGAAGGAATTGCTCTTGCGGAGGCAGACCGTAAACGAATCGCCGGAGAAATCCTCACCGATTGCTCCACGAAGCGTGTGGATTTGTGGATACGTGTTTTTCCTATGGGCGAGTTACTTTTGGCTGGGATTAGTGTGGGTGACACCGGATCTCTGCGTTACCGTGCTGGTGTATCTCGCTACGGCGCTACTGATTCGAATCTGGCACGGCCAAGGGAATTGGCTGGTGTTTGTGGGATTAGGCGCGCTGCTTGGGTTGGGCTACCTGGCGAAAGCGGCGATGTTTCCTTTGGCTCTTGTTTTTCTTTTCAGCGCCTTCTGCCTCAGCCGTGTTGCTGGAGATTCATTTCGCGGCGCGGCCCGGCGCACTTTGTTGGCGGTTGGAGTGTTCGCCTGCATGGCGCTGCCACTAGTGTTGGCGCTCTCGGCGGCGAAGGGGCGGCCGACGTTCGGAGACGCGGGGCGCATTAACTACGCGGAATTTGTGAACCGTGCAACGCGGTCGGTGCATTGGCAAGGAGAACCTCCCGGAACGGGGACTCCCACGCATCCGACCAGAAAGATTTATTCTGACCCGGCAGTGTATGAGTTTTCCTCGCCGGTGTCCGGCTCGTACTCGCCGTGGTATGACCCATCTTACTGGTATGACGGTGCGCGGCCGCATTTTGTGTTGAAGGATCAATTGTGGGCGCTGTTCCGCGCGGCGAATGTGTACTTCAAAATACTCTCGAAGTCCGGTGCGCTCTGGGTGGTCCTTGTCGCGTTCCTGGTTGTGCGGAAAAAGTTGCTCGCCTGGGGGAAGTTTGGTCCGGGTAGCTGGCTCGTAGTTTTACCTTCGCTTGCTGCGATGGCTATGTATTCGCTCGTGCTTGTCGAGTTTCGCTACGTCGCTCCTTTCGAACTGATGTTGATCCTCTGGATGGTGGCGAGGATGAGATTTCTTGCGGTTGCGGAGCCGCGATTGCTGCAGCGCTTCCGGCTGGTCGTCATCCTGGCCCCGGCACTGACAGTGGCAGGAGCCGTAGCGATTGATTTATTCGACGTCATTCAGAACAAGCCTTATGAGCCATGGGTTGTGGCGCAGCAACTTCACACCATGGGTATTCCAACAGGCACGGATGTGGGTTTTATCGGGACGGGCTTGGAAGCCTATTGGGCGCATCTTGCAGGGGTGAGGATCATTGCGGAAATCCCACCAAGTGAACAACAGCGGTTTGCTGCCTCGGATGCAGCACGAAGGCAACAGGTTCTTGCGATCTTCGCTTCCACTGGAGCGAAAGCAGTTCTTACTAGGAATGCCGACGTGGCCAATTTAGCTGACGGCTGGCGTCAGATTCCGGGAACGCATCATTTTATCTGGCAGCAGCCGTGGCTAATCGCGGCACCGGAGAAGAAGTGAGGATTGCGGCGTGGATAAACAAATAAAGGACATGACGGCAAAAAAGAAAATCACCAGAGTGCGTTGCACGTGGGCAGGAAATGAACTAAACATTCCGTATCACGATGAGGAATGGGGCGCGCCCGTGCATGACGAGCACAAGTGGTTCGAGTTCCTGATTCTTGAAGGGGCGCAGGCGGGATTGAGTTGGGACACGATTCTACGAAAACGCGCGCGGTACCGCGAAGTGCTCGATGGATTTGATCCGGAAAAAGTAGCGCGTTACGACAAAAAGAAAGTCCGCGAACTGCTGCTCGATGCCGGAATCATTCGCAACCGTCTGAAAATTGCTTCCACCATCGGGAATGCGCGCGCCTTCCTTGAAGTCCAGAAAGAGTTTGGCACGTTCGACGCTTACATTTGGCGTTTCGTCGGGGGTCAACCCAAACAAAACAACTGGAAAAGCCACAAACGCGTTCCCGCAAAAACCGCGGAATCCGACGCGCTAAGCAAAGATTTGCAAAAGCGTGGATTCCATTTTGTCGGATCAACCATTTGCTACGCGCTCATGCAGGCGACTGGAATGGTGAACGATCACCTCGTGAATTGTTTCCGGTATCGAGATTTATCGAAATTGAAGTGAGCGTACGGCTCGCTTGCGTTGAAAGCGGTGCGAGCTTACGATAAAGGCCTGCCGTTTCTTGGTGCTTTCCAAAGAAGTTTTGGCGAAGTGGTGAAAGAGATGCGGAAGTGTGGATGGGGAGAGGTCTGAATGAAATCGGTTGTCGTGGTGGGCGCGCAGTGGGGCGATGAAGGGAAGGGCAAGGTTGTCGACTATCTTTCCGGGTCGTTTGACTACATTGCGCGGGTAGCGGGCGGGCACAACGCGGGGCACACGGTCATCATCGGGAAAGATCGCTACGTGCTGCAGCTGATTCCGTGCGGGATTCTCCGGCCGAAGCAACAAGCGGTGATTGGAACGGGCACGGTGGTGGATCCGGCGGCGCTCGTGGCGGAGATTGCGACGCTTGCGAAAGCGGGGATTGACGTGAAGGGGCGATTGCACGTCAGCAATCGCGCACATCTTATTTTCCCTTATCATCGCGAACTGGACAAAGCGGCGGAAGGCGCGCGTGGCGCGAACAAGATTGGCACGACTTCGCGAGGGATTGGCCCGGCGTACGAAGACAAAATGGCACGGCGCGGGCTGCGCATGTGCGATTTGTTGGACCCCGAGCTGTTTCGAAAGAAGGCTGCGCACGTGGTTGCGGAGAAAAATCGGCTAGCGAAGGGCGCCTACGGCGCGGACATTGATTTTTCGCATGAAGTGGAAGAAACGCTGAAGCTGGGTGAGAAAATTCGCGGCTACATTTGCGATACCGCGGAATTGTTGAACCGCGCGCTGGACGAAGGGAAGTCCGTTCTCTTCGAAGGTGCGCAGGGGACGATGCTGGACATTGATCATGGGACGTATCCGTACGTGACTTCTTCGAGCGCAACCTCTGGTGGTGCTTCAACCGGAGTGGGTGTGCCACCAACGAAAATCAAGAATGTGCTTGGAATTTCGAAAGCGTACACCACCAGGGTGGGCAGCGGACCATTTCCAACGGAGATGCCTGATCTGGATGCCCAGGAAGTGCGCGCTCGCGGAAAAGAATTTGGCGCGGTTACGGGGCGACCGCGGCGCTGCGGCTGGCTGGACTTGCAGGTTCTGCGATACGCAAAGATGATCAACGGCATCGATTCGATGGTCATTACGAAACTGGACGTTTTCGATACACAGCGGGAAATTCAAGTGTGCGTGGGGTACAAGTACAAAGGCACGCCGATGAAAGAAATGCCTGCGCTGGCGGAAGAATACGAGCGTGTCACACCGGAATACAACACGCTTCCGGGATGGAATGAGCTCACATACGGAGTGAAAGACGCCGCGAAACTGCCCAAGGCGGCGATCGATTATTTGCGGTTTATTTCGGATTATTTGCAGGTCGAGATTGGGATGATTTCTACCGGCCCCGAACGCGACGCCACGATTGTGCCTGCTGGTACTCTGCTGGCGCGCTGGTTATAACCCATCCCCTCAAGATCCACACCATGCTCACCTACGAGCAAGCACGCAATAAAGTCATCGAAGAAGTTGGGAAGAATAAAGGACCACGCGCAACCCAGATTGTTAGCGTGTGGGATGCACTGGGATTTGTGTTGGCGCAGGAAGTTAAGACCGATCGTGCGTATCCGCCTTTTGACCGGTCGACGCGCGATGGGTACGCGGTTCGTTCGAAAGAAGCTGTGCCTGGCGCAGGGCTGAAGTGTGTGGGGGAAATTAAAGCTGGGGACACAGTGAGCGCCGCGCTCGCCACGGGGACTTGTTTGCAAATCATGACGGGCGCGGCCGTTCCCGCAGGTGCGGATGCGGTGGTGATGATTGAACACACGAAGCGCGAAGGCGACCTCGTGCGATTCGAAAGAGCGGCTCAGACGGGGCAGAACGTTGTGCCGAGGGGAAGAGAAGCGGCTGCATCGCAGACCATTCTGAGACCAGGTATGCGGCTGGGATACGCAGAGCTGGCGTTGGCGGCGCAAGTTGGTGCGGTGCAATTGCAATGTGCGAAGCGGCCGCGCGTGGCTATCCTTTCCACCGGGGACGAAGTCGTTCTGGTCCACGAGACGCCGGGAGCGTTTCAGATTCGAAACAGCAACAGCGTTTCGCTTGCGGCGCAGGTGCGGATCGCTGGTGGCGAGCCGGTTGTCCTCGGAAATGCGGCGGACCGTATCGAAGACTTGGGAGAGAAAATCGAGAAGGGGCTGAAAGAAGATGCACTCGTACTCTCCGGCGGCGTCTCGATGGGAAAATACGATCTGGTGGAGAACGCTCTCAAAGCCATGGGAGCAGAATTCTTCTTCGATGCCGTGGCAATCCGGCCGGGGAAGCCGGCGGTGTTTGGCCTATGCCAGGGCAAACCGGTGTTCGGTTTACCAGGGAACCCGGTTTCGACCATGGTGACATTCGAATTGTTTGTGGTGCCGGCGATTGATTTGTTAAGCGGGGCCGAAGCGCGGCCGTTGCCATTAGTCTGGGCGCGTCTGGCCGAAGCGATGAATGAAAAGTCTGGACTGGCGCATTTCCTGCCGGCGCATATCGAGTGGCGTGGGCTGGTTCCGGAAGTGAAGGCGCTGAAATGGCAGGGCTCGGGTGATATCGCTGCGTTGTCCAAGGCGAATTGCTTCTTAGTCGTTCCTGAGGACAGAGAGCGGATTGAGATTGGCGAGAGTGTTTCTGTCTTGTTGAGGAAGAACGTCGTTTAGGCACGCTGCCATGGCAAAGTTGTCCCACTACGGAAAGAAGGGCGAAGTACAGATGGTCGACGTGTCCGCGAAGGTGGTGACGACGCGAACGGCAGCCGCACGTGGATTTGTGAAGATGAAGCCGCGCGTGGTGCAGGCCGTGCGTCGGCTGAAAAACCCCAAAGGGAATCCTCTGGAAGTGGCGCGAATCGCTGGGATTGCAGCGGCAAAAAAGACCGCCGAGTGGATACCTCTTTGTCACCCACTGCCGCTCACGCACATTGATGTGACCGCACGGCTATGCCAAAATGGCGTGGAAGTGCAATCCACAGTGACCACGACTGCCCAGACGGGCGTGGAAATGGAAGCGCTGGTTGCTGTTTCCGCCGCGGCCCTCACGGTCTACGACATGTGTAAAGCCCTCGATAAGGGGATGGAGATCACGGACATCGTTTTGGTGGAGAAGACCGGCGGGAAGAGCGGAGACTTCCACCGGCGAAAGGTTAAGAAGAAGCGCGCGCGATGAGCACGGCAGGGCACAAAACGGTAAAACTGCTGCTTGCGGACGACAATCCGCTGGTGCGCGATCTGATCGTAAAGGGGCTTGAGCCGTATTGCGAAGTGGAGGCCTCCACGGACGGCGCAGACGCACTGCTGAAGGTAGTGGATGCGCCGCCCGACGTGATTCTTTGCGACTACAAAATGCCGGGACTGGATGGCAGGCAACTCTTTGAGAAACTGCGCGCACGCGAGTCTACGCGGCACATTCCATTTCTGTTCATGGCCAGCCGGCCGGACATCGAAGAGCGTTTGCGGCCGCTCGTCGATGGCGTCGAAGACTTCATCACCAAGCCATTTTTGATTAAGGATTTAGTGCGCATCACGAAAAAAGTTGTCGATCGCCTGCACTTGGAAAAGCTGCAGAAGAAGGCGTCTCGCCCTGGCGTTATTCAAGGACGTCTCGAAGAGATGAGCATGATTGATCTGATGCAGTCGTTGGAGATGGGGCAGAAGTCCTGCCGATTGATCGTGCAGCAAGGCGGGGTACAGGGTGAACTGTACTTTGCGAACGGGCAATGCCGCGATGCGAAGATCGGCTCGGTGACAGGGGACGACGCGGTTTACAAAGTAGTGTTGTGGACGGCGGGAGAATTCGAAATCGATTTCAACGCCGCGAATGCCTCGACAAAGACAACTACGACTCGCAACACGACCGGCCTGTTGATGGAAGCGATGCGGCTAATGGATGAGGCCAATCGCGATCCGGTGGCGGCGCCGTGAATCCCCCGAAGAAATCTTCCTGATGCGCGTAGCGGTCCTCACCATCAGCGATTCCGTAAGCAAGGCCGAGCGCGAGGATTTGTCCGGCCCTGCGGTGGTAGCGTTCTGCCGTGGACTGGGCTGGGAAATTACTTCCTCATTGTGCGTGTCTGACGATCCTGCAAATATTCGAGAACAACTGCGCGCGGTGGCGGATTCTGGTCGCGTGGACGTTCTTTTGACGACGGGTGGAACCGGCATCGGGCCGCGGGACAACACGCCGGAATCAACTCAGGCGGTGGCTGACCGAATTGTGCCTGGGCTGTCAGAAGAAATGCGGCGCAAAGGCCTGGAGCATACACCGACAGCCATACTCTCGCGCGGCACGGCAGCCGTTCGAACAAAAACGCTCATCGTTAATCTGCCGGGTAGTCCAAAAGGCGCCGTGGAATCGCTGGAAGCTGTGGCACACCTGCTGCCGCATGCGGTGAAAGTTCTGAACGGCGCGCGACACGACTAGCCAGCGCCCACGACGCAATCACACTCGATTCCTAATCCGTATTAGGGCTTCGAAACGGAATGAGCGCACGCACGCGAGGCTCGCGGAAAAAGAGCCCGCCCCAGACAAAAATTCCGGCAACCACGGCGCCAACGAATGCCGGATCCCCCACTCGCAAGTGGGTGACGGTGGCACCGCCGAGATAACCGGTCAGCAGAATGGCGCCGAGCACGGAAGTCCGCGGGATAAGATACAGGGTGAGGCAGGCGAGTTCAATGATACCGATGGGCGTAATGAGGCTTGCGGGAAGCCGAACTGCTGCGTAAATCCCTGTACTACACTTGCCGGTTTCACGAACTTCGCCGCGGCGCTGATCGCCATCATCAAGGCCGGTATGGCGCTGATGATGTAACTGACCCATTGCATTTTCTTTGGGACTGGGGCGGATTGTGTAGCCGATGGCATGGATTGTTCCTCCAGATTCACAGCAATCCGAAATCAACAAAGGTGTGAAATCTCTGATTTGGATGCAGTGAGAGTGTGTTTCGACACAACGGACTTGCTCTTAGCCGCCGGCAATGGCACCAATGATCAGAAGAGGTTCGGCTCCCGATGCGACGGCGTCAGGCAGCGGCGTATCAGGCGGCTCAAGAGAATAGTCTTCCGCGCAAGCGAAGAATCGCAAGAACGGCCGACGCTCCTGCGTAACATGATCTCGAATCGTACCGCGCAGCATGGGATACTGCGCCTCCAGCGCATCGAGCACCGAGCGTTGCGTCACCGGACCATCAATGCGCAGCTGCACTTCGGAGTTGACGTGCGCTAGCGTCCGTAGATGGCCCGGAAGCACGACGCGAATCATACCAGCGTCTGGACTTCCACGGAAAGCACAGCAGGCAAGTGTTCCACGATAGGGGTCCAAGTGTCGCCAGCGTCGGCGGAGGAGTACACCTGCCCACCGGTGGTGCCGAAATAAATGCCACATTTATCGAGCGAATCCACAGACATTGCATCGCGCAACACGTTGACGTAGCAGTTGCTCTGCGGCAGCCCTTTTGTGAGCGCTTCCCATTCATTGCCACCGGAGCGGCTGCGGTACACGCGCAGTTTCCCCTCCAGAGGAAAATGTTCACCGTCGCTCTTGATCGGCACGACGTAAATTGTTTCCGGTTCGTGCGCGTGAACGTCAATCACAAAACCGAAGTCCGTGGGCAAATTGCCGCTGACTTCCTGCCATGAATCGCCGGCGTTGTCGCTGCGCATCACGTCCCAATGCTTTTGCATGAAGAGCACGTTCGGGCGCGAAGGGCTCATTGCCACGTGATGGACGCAGTGGCCGACTTCGGCAGTGGGCTCGGGAATGTAGGGGGAAACGAGTCCCTTATTGATAGGGCGCCAGGTTTTGCCCCGGTCGTCGGTACGGAAAGCGCCCGCCGCCGAGATAGCGATGTAAATGCGCTGAGGATTGCTCGGATCCAGAATTACAGTGTGCAGGCACATCCCGCCGGCCCCGGGCTGCCAGTGAGGCCCGGTGCCGTGGCCACGCAGTCCGGAAAGCTCCTGCCAGTTCTGACCGCCGTCGGTCGAGCGGAATAGGGCGGCGTCTTCTACTCCGGCGTAGACCGTGTCCGCATCGGTGAGTGAGGGTTCGATATGCCACACGCGCTTGAACTCCCAAGGATGCTGGTTTCCATCGTAGAACTGGTGAGTGGTGAGGGGCTTGCCGGTTTCCGCGGAGGTATCGTAGACAAATTTGTTGCTCTCTCCTTTGGGCATTCCGCCTGGACCGCTCTGTTCACCCGGTGGCGTCCCGGGCTGCATCCATGTTTTGCCGCCGTCGTCCGAGCGCTGAATGATCTGCCCAAACCAGCCGCTGCATTGCGAGGCGAAAATGCGGTTTGGGTCGACCGGTGAGCCCTTGAGGTGGTACATCTCCCAGCCGGCGAAATGGGGACCGCTAACATCCCATTGCTGGCGTTTGCCGTCTGACGTCAAAATAAACGCGCCCTTGCGTGTGCCTACCAAAACTCTGACCTTGCTCATGACCAGCTCCTTCTTGCCTTCGCGTATTTAGCAATCTAAGTCAACGAAGCTCTCTATGCAAAACACAAATCGGTTCGCGCCATTGGGCAATTGGCGCAGAGGAACAAGAGCGTTCGCGGGCTTTGGATGGATACTCCGCAACTAGTCATTAAGCTGTCACTCTGACCGCAGCGCTTCAATTACGTTGATTCGCGCCGCACGCGCCGCCGGCCACGCCGATGCAATGATCGCGGCGGCCAGTAGCACGAGCACTGAGCCGACCACCGGCAAGGCACTGGGCATGCGCATATCCGGGAAATAGCTCCCTGCCAGGCGCGCCAGCGCGTAGCCAAATACCGCCCCGGCCAGAACGCCTCCAACAGCCATGACCGCGCCTTCGGCGATGACACCTGTCAGCAAATCCCGCGGCTGCGAGCCGATGGCGAGCCGAATGCCGAACTCACGGGTCCGCGCACTGACTGAAAATGCCAGCACGCCGGCTACTCCGACCAAGGCAATGGCAAGCGCCGCCGCCGCAAAAACACCGAACACCACGGTGTTGAGGCGATCCGGAGTGAGCACTTCCGCGCGCACGTCCTCCAGCGTGGCGGCGCGTTCCACGGGTTGCTCGACCGACATACCGCGTATGATCTGCGTAACCGGCGTGACGAGGGAATAGGGATTTGCCCCAGTGTGGACGAAGAGGCGGCCTCCAAACATGGGCCCTTCTTCAATGGAATTATAGACCGTCAGGATAGGGCCGGGGACGATGTGTTCGTCATCAATATCGGCTGCGACTCCAACGATGCGGTGAGGCGCGACGCTGATCGGGATGAATTTCATCACCGGATCCGTCCAGTAGACATGCCTATTAATGGGGTCTTGGTTGGGGAACATTTTTTGAGCCAGGGTTTGACTGACGATAACGACCGGCTCTTTACCTTTTTCGCCGTCCAGCGCATTGAAATCGCGGCCGGCGATGATAGGAACGCCCAGCGCGGCAAAAAAACCGGGAGAGATAGTGCGCATCTGGGCGCGAGGATCTTCTTCGCCTGGCGCGCGGACATGGCCATCCGCAGAGAATTGCAGGCCCGGGCCAAAGGTGCCGGCATCGCGCCATGGAACGACAAGGCCGAAGGCGGTCTTGGTCACACCAGGTAGCGCCTCAATCCGGCGGATCGATTCCTTGTAGAATTCGACGACTTGCTCAGGAGTTTTGCCGTAGGAAACGGCTGGAACGTTGATTGCCAGCACGTGGCGAGTGTCGAGCCCGGTCTGCGCCGCCTGGATCGAAAGAAGCGTTTTAAGCAGCATGCTGGCGCCGGCAAGGAGTATGAAGGAGGCTGCGATTTGCGTGACGGCGAAAATGCGCAGGCGGCGGTTTGTGCCGCCAGTGATGCGCACGCTGCCGCTGGCGAGATTCGAACCCTGCGAGGCGTTCGCGGAAGGCAGGCGCGGGACAAAAGCCAGGAGAACCGCCGAGACCACCGCCAGACCCGCTCCAACCAACAACATGCTTGAATCCACCGTCAAATCGAGCGCGCGTACGGAAAATCGAGAAGCGTAGCGCGCAAGCACTGCAAGGAGCGGCCGTGCAATCAGCACGCCCAGCGTCGCTCCAGCGACGCAAAGAACGAGACTCTCGGCCAGCAAAGTGCGGCGCAGCGCTCCCGCGCTCGCGCCCAGAGCCGCGCGGATAGCAAGCTCGCCTTCACGCCGGACGCTGCGCGCGAGGATAAGATTTGCGACGTTCGAGCAAGCAATGATAAACACCAGGCCGGAGGCGGCAAGAAGAACAAGCAGAACGGTTCGAGCGCCGGAAGTGATTTGCTCGCGAAGGAGTTTCGCGTCGATCTGGAAATGGGCTTGGGGCGAATAAGCGTCGGCATGGTCCTTGATCATTGCTGCGTAGACGGTGCGAAGTTCGGCGCGGCTCTGATCGAGAGTAGCTCCGGGAGCGAGGCGGCCGAACAGTTCAGTCATGCGATGCACGCGCCCATTCTGCATCGTCGCCGACAGATGATGTGGGCTGGTCACAATGTTGGCAATGAGTTCCGTATCCGCCGGATAGGGGATAGAAGGCTCGAGTACGCCAATGATGGTGGCAGATCGATCGCCGAAGCCGCCGCCAAGGCGCACGGCCTTACCGATGACGGAAGGATCGCTCTTGTAAACTGTCGACCAGAACCGATAGGTCAAGACGACCACGCCAGCTGCCTTAGGACCGTCGTCTTGTGGGCCGATGAGTCGTCCGAGGACCGGACGGAGCCCCACCACCTCAAAATAAGAGCCGTCAACGACGCCCGCGCGAACTTCCCGCGGTTCGCCGAGGCCGATCATCGTGAAGCCGACGGTGGAGAACTCGCCGAAGGAGTTGAGTGTTTTGACGCCTGCCTGCAGGTCCTGAATTTCCGGCACGGAGAATGGGACTTCCCCAGGGCCCAGTCCTGGCGCGCTCTGCTGGATGTAAACGAGGCGCTCCTCGTCGCTATTCACGAGCGGTCGCAACAGCACGCCGCGCACCAGGCTGAAGATTGCCGCGTTGGCGCCGATGCCCAGCGCCAGCGTGAGCATTACCGTGATGGCGAGCCCCTTGCTCCGCGAGAGCGAACGAATGGCGTATTTCAAATCGCTAAGAAAAGTCATGATGGCCTCCCCAAACCGCAAGTGGTCAATGCGCCCTACCGCCGATGATACCTGTCGCAAATTCATTTTGCCCGAAGTTCTGCTGCCAGTTGAAAGTCAGTCTGCCAATCTTACTTGTGAAATGCAAGTGAAATTAGGTTAGACTCTGGATATGCCGAAAAAGAGAGCAAGCCCGAAATGGCGATCGGGATGTCCGCTGAATGCTTCGGTGGAAGTGCTGGGCGATCGATGGTCGCTGCTGATCATTCGCGACATGATGTTGCGGGGATTTCGAACCTACAAGGAATTTTTGGAGTCTTACGAGAGAATCGCGTCGAACATATTGGCGGATCGACTGCAAAACCTGATGGCCCACGGGATAATCACCAGCGAACGAGATCCTTCCGATGGGCGAAAGTTGATTTACTCACTCACGGCCAAGGGAATCGATCTTGCGCCGGTTCTTACGGAAATGGTGCTCTGGGCGGCTGGACATGAAGACACCGGCAATCAAGAACTTGTGCGGCAAATGAGGAAAGACAAAAAACAATTTCTGGCGGCCGTGCGGCAACGATGGGCCGGGGAGCAAATTCGCCTAAAGTCAAAATGAGTCCCGGCGCACGGCACCCGAAGCAATCAAAACCCTCTAGCGCGGAATAATCGGCAAAACAATTCGGGAGGGATGCTTCTTGCTGTGAAAAATACGAATCATGCACGGGAAGGAGCGGGAGTCGGTAGTTTCGGAGCTGCCCGTCTGTAGATTCCGCGAGAAGTGCGGGAAGAATGCGCCGGAGATTTGCAAGCGAATGCGGTGACCGGCGAGAAACGTGTTGCTGGTCAACATGCGATCCAATTTCAAGTGTGCGACGCCACCCGGCTCGAGGTACTCAGGCTCCTGTTTTCCTTCGTGGTAGCTGGCGCGCAAAACATCCAGCCCAGGACTCATGAGATTGAAGGCAGTGCCATCTGGCGCCACATCCAGAAAACGTGTCCATAGATCCAAATCGCGGCAGCTAGCGGAAAGATAAATCTCAGCCTGGAGAGGCCCCGTAATTTCCATGTCTGATGGTAGCGGATCGGTATCGAAGACTAAGACGTCTTTTCGTCCGGCGAAAGCTCGGTAGTCGTGTGCACCGTAAGCGGTATAAAAGTCCGTGAGCGGTTGGCCCGGGTCCGAACGAAACATGGAATTGGCGTAATTGTTGGCTGGAATGGATCGCTCCAACCCACCAGTCAGGTCACCCTTGGATTTGGAAGTGAGATAGAACGATTCTGAACGGGCGCGCTGGAGCGGCCAGGCGTCTTCATCGCGCCAGACGTTTTCTCCCATCACAAAAAGGCGAACGCGTTTCTCTCGATCAACACCGTTGTCGATACCACGGACGTAGTGGTCCATCCAGCGCAGAATGAGTTCATCGTAATCGATTGCGGCAGTCGGGCCGAACTCGCGATCTCCGGAGCGTGATTCTTCCTGACCTCCATGTGTCCATGGGCCAATGATGGTGCGCGTGCGAGGATCTTTTTCGCCGCGGCGGGCAGCGAGTAGTCCATTGAAATTAGTTGTGGCGCCATCCGGGCCGTAAGCTTCGTCGTACCATCCTGAGAAATTCAGAACCGCGGCGTGGACGCGGTCATATTTGTTGCGAAGCTCCGCCCAGTCCCACCACGGGTCAGTGGGCGCGTGCGAGAGCCACTCATAGTAGAAAGGTGCGACATCCTTCAAATTGGGTAGGTCTCGCAGAGGAAGAAATTCCTGCATGCGTTGATGTTGCTCTTTCCATGCGGCAGCGGATTCCTTTCGAGTTTGCGGCCCCGGAAGATTTTTACGCCGGCGAATGTCTGGAGCGATGTTGAACCAAATCCAATCGAGCCAGGAGCCGTCAAAAACGCCTCCGGAGTAGAAAAAATTGCGCGGCGTGGAGAAAGTCATGGCCGGAACCATGGCTCTCAAATGCGGAGGATTCTCCACCGCGGCGAGCCATTGTACGGCCCCGGGATAGGAGAGACCGAACGTGCCTACGTTGCCGTCGGACCAGGGTTGCTGCGCCGCCCACTCGATCGTGTCGTAGCCGTCGTGGCCTTCATTCCGATAGGGATCGAAGTCGCCGTCGGACGCGTAGCGCCCTCGTACGTCCTGCACAACGACAGCGTAGCCTCGGGCTACCGCCTTTTCGAATGTCTTAGGTTCGCGAAGAGCGGATTCTTTGTTGTACGGCGTTCGATAGACGAGTGTTGGGAAGTGTCCGGTCGGAGAGGGAAGCAATACGTCGGCACGGAGAACGACGCCATCGCGCATCGGCACGGGAACATCTTTCGATACCACATGCGCCAGGTTGGTTGTGGTCTGCTGCGGTGACTGTGCAAGGAAGGGAAGTGCGGCGGCAGCGAGAAAGACACAAATGAGGCAGATTGCGCGCCAAATGAAACGCCTTCGATTGTTACGCGATGGCTCTGTCACGCGCGGTATTGTACTCGAAGGCGCAGAGAAACGGTGGTTGACGCGCGCGAGCATGTCGTCAAGAATGATTGCACTATGGCGCAAAGACTATCGGACAAAAAACTGGCTGTTTTGGGCACGGGAAAACTTGGCGGGATTTTGCTACGAGCCTACCTGAAACAAGAACTCTTCTCGCCGAAGCGCGTTACCGCGACGGTGAAGCACGCGGAAAAGGCCGCGGCGATGGCCAAGGAACTCGGTGTTTCCGTGACCACCGAGAACCGCAAAGCGGTGCAAGGCGCGGACATCGTTCTTCTGGGCGTGAAGCCGCAAGTGGTTGGTGACGTGTTGAAAGAAATTGCCTCAGAACTGACTGAGAAGACGCTGGTCATTTCCGTTGCCGCGTCGGTGCCCACGAGCTACATCGAGCAGCGCCTCGGCGGAAAAGTGCCGGTGGTGCGCGCCATGCCCAATACTCCTTCGGCGGTCGGTTGCGGAATGACGGGAATTTGCCGCGGCGCGCATGCGGGCGCCGAACATCTTGAAACCGCGCGCGCCATGTTCGACGCCGTTGGGCGCACCGTGATTGTAGACGAGAAGAATATGGATGCCGTAACCGGGCTGTCGGCGAGCGGGCCGGCATTCGCCTACATTATTCTCGAGTCGCTCGCAGAAGCAGGCGTGAAGGTAGGCTTGCCGCGCGATATCTCGACTTTGTTGGCGGCGCAGACGATGAAAGGCGCGGCTAGCGTTGTTCTAGAAACCGGCGATCACCCCGCCCTGTTGAAAGACGCTGTCACAACGCCCGCAGGCTGCACCATCGATGGAATTATGGAGTTGGAAGAAGGCAAGCTTCGCGTCACGCTGATTAAGGCCGTTGTAAAGGCCACCAGCCGCGCCGGAGAGCTGCTCTTCGAAAAGTAACTCGCTAAAATTGGGCAGTGGAGCAGTTTTCGATTATCCAACTTACCAGGCTAGTGGAAGTGAATTGGTGAACTGCGCTGCTTCTATCGTAGGCAATACATCGCGCATAAGGTTTTCCCGAGCCACGTTAATGGCCGGTCCGCTACTCATACCGCAAAGCCACGACGGGATCGACTTTGGTCGCACGGCGGGCCGGGATGTAAGTAGCTGCAACCGCCACGCTGAGCAGGAGTACCGCCACAAACGAAAACGTCAAAGGGTCGTTGGGGTTGACGCGAAAGAGCAGGCTCTTGACAGCTTGAGTAAGCCACCCCGCTCCGAGAAGCCCGAGTGTGATCCCTGCCAAGGCCAGGCTCAACCCTTCGCGGAGGACCAGTAAAAGAACATTGTTGGGACGAGCTCCGAGCGCCATGCGGATACCGATCTCGTGCGTCCGTTGCTGGACGGAATACGCCATCAGCCCATAGATGCCGATCGTTGCCAGGAGCAGTGCAACACCCGCGAAAATGCTGAGCAGCATCATGTTGAAATTGGTGCGTGCGGTGGATTCCCTGACCAGTTGCTGCAATGACCTGATGTGTTCCACTGGCAATCCACCGCTCGCGATGCGGAGTTCCCGCTGGACATCAGCGCTGAGCAGGTATGGATCTGTTTTGGTGCTGACTACCCATACGATCGGGAACGTATTATTGCCTAACATCGTGAGGGCATCGCCTAGCTGCACTCCCGGAACGTAAACGGTCGGGGCAGGGCTTTGGCTGAGCTCCGTGTCCCGGACGTCAGCAACCACGCCGATAATCTGCCTCGGCGGCTCTTCAAACTCAGGTCCGGCCCCTTTGCCGATCGTCATCCACTCCCCCACGGGGTTAGCCTTCGGCCAGAACTCTGCAGCCATCGATTGACTGATCAAAACCACAGGCAGTGCTTTGCGGTCATCATGGTTTGTGAACATGCGCCCACGAATCAACGGAATCTTGAGCGCTTCAAAATAGCGCCACGATACTTGGCGATACTGTACGACAGCATGTGACTGAGGGCTAGTTGATGGACGGCTCTCTATTGCAATCGGAAGGACAGGGGGAGCTTTGAACGGAAGATAGATGGTAGTCGCTAACACCTCCACTCCCGGTATAGCTTCCACCCTATGCTGGGCGTCTTGCACCAACTGAGCGACCGCGGCAGTCTGCGCAAACCGAGGTTCCGCCAGTGACATCTCGAGGGTAAGGACATGGGTCGTGTCGAAGCCGGGGTCGACTGTTTGCAGCTCCACAAATGTACGTATGAGCAGGGTCGCGCCTGCGAGCAGTACGAGAGCCAGGGCTATTTCGGTGACGACAAGAATCGAACGAGTCTTGTTCTGGCGCAGCCCCGTGGTCGATCGGGTGCTGCTTTCATTGAGAGTGGAGCTGATATTACCGCGCGAAGCGCTGAAGGCTGGCATTACTCCAAACAGGATTCCAGTGAATAAGGAGATGATCAGCGTGAAGAGGAGGACACGCCAATCCAACATCACGGCGGATCCTTGCGCGCCGATTCGTGGGATATCACCAGGGTTGAAGGCAAGGAGCGCACGCACGCCGGCATAACCTAAAATGAGGCCCAGCGCGCCTCCGGCGAGTGACAGCAAGACGCTTTCGGCCAGCAATTGAGAAGCGATTCGTCGCCGTCCGGCGCCTAATGCCGTTCGAATGGCCATCTCGCGCCTTCGGCCGGTTGCACGCGCAAGCAGCAGGTTGGCTACATTGGTACAAGCGATGAGGAGTACGAAGCTCACTGCGCCAGCTAGTACCAGCAGGGCTGACCGCACATCTCCGACCACAACGTCCCGCATTGGCTCTACTGTAAAGCTAAAATGCGGGCCCGCTACCTCCGCTATTCCAGGAAACTTTCGCTGAAATTGCTCGACGGCAACCCTCATTTGGGCCTTTGCTGCGTCGAGCGTATTGCCAGACTTCAGGCGGGCGGCACCGTGGAGCATGAAGGCGAGGTTAGTGCTATTCGGATTCGCCTGCAGCGGAAGCCAGATCTCCGCAGGAGGATCTGAAGTGAAGCCGGGACTGAGAATCCCGATTACCGCGTAAGGTTCACCTCCGAGAAGAATCGCCTTGCCCACCAAATTGCGATCGCTACCGAACCGGCGGCGCCACAATCCATCGCCAATCACCACCAGCCTAGGCCCGCCAGGGCGATCCTCTTCGGCGGAAAACGTCCGCCCCATCGCCACCCGTGCGCCGAAAAGCTGGAAGTAGTCCGCCGAAACACGGGCAGCCTGGAGTGCCTCGGGGCGGTCACCTCCGGTGAGGTTTATGCCAGGGGCCTGGTCTTCATAGGCGGCGAAATCCCGAAAAGCCTGAGTTTGCTCACGCCAAACGATGTACATCGGAACTGACATCAAGTTGAGACCCGACGTTTCGCCGCTAGGTCTGGATATTACTTGGACAATTCGATTAGGTTCGGGATACGCAAGCGGCCTGAGCAAAACCGTGTTCACCACGCTAAAGATCGCCGTATTGGCGCCAATTCCGAGCGCGAGTGTGAGCACCGCTACGATCGTGAAGCCGGGGTTCTTGCGCAGGTTGCGCAGTGCATAGCGGAGGTCTTGCATCATTGTTGGCATAGAAGAATTCTCTTAAGCCCATTCTCGCACGTTCCCCGCCATTCCCATGAGAGACAAGCCAGCTTATATGCTTGAAAACCCTCAAAGGGGACTTTCGCTGTGTGTTAGTTCCGACCGATCTTGGGACTGGCTGTCCGAATCCGAAACGGTCTGACGCGAAATTCTCGCCACTGGGAAAGCCTCGGTAACGCTTAGGATTTTCTCACCCAACGAATCCGGGATCACCCGCAAAACGTTGCATGGCGTGCAGCCATAAGGGGTATAACGTTCACGGACGATAAACGCGCCAATCGGAAACTTACCAACTACTCGGGATTGACAAGGGTGGTAGGATGCTGCGTGTGAGGGTGTAATGCAAAGCGCTTACATTCCGGTACTTATTTACGCCGCGCTGGTGATTGCGTTTCCCGCAGTCACATTGGTGTTTGCGAAATTTATCCGTCCGGCATCGACGTCCGTCGGTGCAAAGCTCAAGCCTTACGAGTGCGGTATCCCTCCAGAGAGCGACGCGCGCGGCCGCTATTCGGTACGGTTTTACATCGTAGCCATGCTGTTTGTGATTTTCGATGTGGAGACGATGTTCCTCATTCCTTGGGCAATTCTCTACAAGGGATGGGTTGCCGCGCACTTGGGGCTATTTGCCCTCGTCTCGATGATGATGTTCCTCGGCATCCTGCTGATCGGCTACCTGTGGCTCTACAAAAAAGGTGCCCTTGAGTGGGCCTGAGCCGCTCCGCACAGTCTTTTCCTGATGGGCTTCCACTTCTTTGCAAGTTGTTCTGATTGACTAGCTTTCCGGCGTGTGTTAGAAACGCGGCGGTCGAAATTTCGGCTGCTCCATTGATGTAGCTTGTGAACGGCAAGCTGATCACGGCAGCCCAATATACCCACGGTCCATGGCCGACGAGCCGAAGGAACCAAAGCCGCCTGAAGTGCCTACGGGTGACAAGCCCGCAGGCAGCGCATCCCCCGTCTCTACTCCCGCTGCCAAGCCTCCAGTGGCCGGCGCGCCTGCTGCGCCGCCAAAGCCGGCGGCTCCCGCAGCTCCCAAACCGCCTGTAGTGCTGCAGACCCCACTTGAAAACGAATTGGTCACGCGGTTGCGCGCAAAATTTGGCGCAGCGCTTGTCGAAGCCATCGAGGACCGCAAGCAAGCCATTCTGACTGTGGAGCGCGCCCGGCTTGTCGAGATCGCGCTGCATCTTCGCGACGAAGAAAAGTTTGACATGCTTGCCGATTTGACCGCAGTGGATTGGCCGAAGCGCGATAAACGGTTCGACGTCGTTCTCAATCTTTACTCCTTCCCCAAAAACGAGCGGCTGAGGGTGAAAGTGCATGCTGCGGACGCTGAAACAGTGCCCAGCGTCGTCAGCGTTTGGCCCACGGCGAACTGGATGGAGCGCGAAGCATTCGACATGTTTGGAATTGTTTTTTCCGGGCATCCCAATTTGACGCGCATCTTGCTGCCGGATGAGTGGCAAGGCTATCCGTTGCGGAAGGACTACGACATCCTGCAGCAGGATACGGCGTGGGTGCGGGAGAATCTTGGCATTGAGAGCGGGCAGTAAGGCGATTTTGGCTGCAAAGGACAAACGACCCTGAGCTTCGAGACGACAAGCGATCACAAGACGCTGCTGGGCGCGGACGAACTGGTCATCAACATGGGGCCGCAGCACCCGTCCACGCACGGCGTCCTGCGCGTGATCTTGAAGCTCGACGGCGAGAAGATCCTGGGAGCCGATTGCGTCATCGGATACCTCCACCGGGGCGTCGAAAAGATCGCGGAAAAC
>JBGPDI010000088.1:0-19978 GCA_041482215.1 Candidatus Acidiferrum sp.
CCTAATGCCGGGGTAGCTCATTGGTAGAGCGCCGCCCTGAAAAGGCGGGCGTAGCCAGTTCGATTCTGGCCCCCGGCACCATTCGTTCGCACCGACGCTTCGGCACCGACGCAGCCAACTTTCCTCGACAAGTTACAATTCTTCGCCTGGCCGCTTGTAGCGATTTGGGGTGAGCCTGCCGTCGTGCTCCGCAAGTGCAGCGAGCCCCTGAACGAGTTCCTTCGGCACGAAATCAGCTTTGCAAGTTGATCAGTTGCTATCGGGTAAAAGTCTTTAGCTCATTGTGTCGCAGGCGGGGGAAGCGTACGATGCGCGGGACAGAGGTCCAAGCAGGAGAGTCCGAATTCTTCAGTGAAACGCACTGAAGCTGCTTGGCTCGGCGACCTTCGCTCGGAGGGATATCGATGAGTTTGCCAACAGAAATTGACCGCCGCACCTTTATGAAGGTTGGTGGCGGAGTGCTGGCGGCGGGCCTTGCGCCGTCGCTTGGAGCTGAAGCTAACCAACCTGCGACAGGAGCTGCCCTGCTGGCAGCTGGAACCAGGACGCTCAGCGAAACACCCTACCCTGTCAAGTGGTACCCATTCACAGGTCATCCTGACTCGGACACCTGTTGGTCGCTTTCCGTTGGGCCCGACGGCCGTATCTACGCAGCTGCTTGCGCAGAGGGCGTGCCCGGGGGCGTCGTCAAGCCTGTCCGCTACAACGAACAGCGCGACGACCTGGATTATCTCTTCAACCTCGCGGAGAAGGTGGATGATCCCGGCGACTCAGGCCGCGCTTCACAGTGCAAGATCCACTACAGCTTCGTGCCTTCGATGCACGACGGCGTACTGTACATGGCGACGCATCTTTCAGGCCCGCCGATCGATCTGCCTGTGTATTCACCGTGGTATTCCTGGCACGACAAGAAGCGCAGTTTTCGCGGCTCCGCGCTGCTCGCATTCGACACGCGCAATGACCAAGTTCTCTGGTGGGACACCCTTATCCCCAAGGAGGGCTGCCGCTGCCTGCTACACGATGAAGAGCGCGGCTTGCTGTACGCCATGAGTTACCCGCGCGATCATTTCATCATCTATGATCTCCGCACGCGCAAGCGGCGCGACCTTGGCCGCATTAGCTCCATCAATCCTCAGACGCTGTTTCTCGACAAGCGGCATCGCGTGTGGACCAGTAATGACTACGGACACCTGGTGCGCTACACGCCGGAGACGGACCGCCTGGAGATCTCTCCTGGCTTACTGGCGCATGACGTAAATTATCAAACCGGCTGGCACAGTGTGTTTTATGACGTGGCGCCGTCGCCGGACGGCGAATGCGTTTACGCTGCCACGTGGTGTCCAAATCCGCGCCTGATGCGCATCTGGCCGAACGAGGGCGAGTGGCCGCGAGTTGAGGACCTCGGGCCGGCAACGCAGCTTCGGGATACCAGTTTCCCAGTTGATATGTACCGGGATCATTGCGGCGGGCTAACGTTTGGAGGCGATGGCAACCTCTACTACGTGGCCTCGCGATGGCGCGATTCGAAATATAATCCGACGCCCGAATCACGGAAACAAAATGAGGGTGTCGTGTGGCGCCTCGATCCGCGCACCCTCAAGCGAGAGGAAGTCGCGCGACTCGAGCATCCCACAGGCGAGGCGCACTATGTTTCCCGAGGAGCTGTGGACCACAACGGCGATCTCTTCTTCGGCCATGTTGGTAATCACCCTTCCGGCATCTTCAAAGTCGCGATGCCGGACGACCGCAAGCGGAAAAACTCGCACCTTCCTATTCGGATGTGGGGCTGAAGATGACCACGATGCAGACGAAAGCCAGATTCGATCGCAATTCGCCGGAGATCAAGGCTTATCTGAACGATCTCGCGCACCAATTTGTCCGCGAGGGCACGATGGTGGCATTTCCAACATGCCTGCCGGGCATGACTACGCCGATTACCCACGACGAGTGCCACATCACAGCGCTAGACATCAACTCGGAAGGGCATGTCTACGGCGGAACAAGCGGACGCCAGGCGCACATTTTTGGAGCGGCGTTTCACGGGCTCACTGGAATTGTGTTGGATGCCGGGGCGGTTGTTCGTGCGACGAGCACGGAAGCCATTTGTTGCGGCTCGTCCCGAGTGATTGCTTTCGTGAACGGAGTGCGGGGTGGACGCGCCGTGGCCGTCCCGTATTTGGAGCTCGCGGAAGACTGGATTCAGGAGTGGGGTCTTGAGGAACCGGTTCTCAAAGATCTCGGCGAGTGTGTTGCGGGGGAGCTTGTGGTTCACGCAATCACTGTCTCGTCGGGAAAAACCGTCGTCGGCATGACCGCGCGTCACTTGTTCACAATGGATGTCGAGTCAGGACTGATTACTGTTGCGGGGGAGGCGCCGGGTCGCGGCCATCTGGCGCTGGGCAGCGCTGGAGTGTTTGGACAGGACGACGGCGCGCGACTCTGGCACTTTGATATTGCTTCTGGCCACATACGCCGTGGCAGCGTCTCTCTTCCCGACGGGGAGTGGACCGGCGCGCTTCGGTGGGCTCGCGATCGCCATACTGGCCTGCTGTTCACGGCGGACGCAGCGGGGCGGTTGTTTTCTTTCAACGAGAACAAAGGCTTCCGTGCGATCGGAAAAACGCATCTCGCGCCAGTCGGACCGATGGCAGTAACACCGGATGGCAGGCTCTTCGGTTTTTGCGGAGAGGAGATGGCGAACCTGTTTTGCTGCGATACGGTCTTAGGCAATGTCACCAATCTCGGGGTTGCCGCTTCCGTTCTTGAGAAGCGTCGTTATGGCTACCAGTTCGGCGACGCTGTCACCGGCCCTGATGGCGAAATCGTGTTCGGCGAGGACGATAACGGCGGGCATCTGTGGCTCTACTTTTCAAAAATCATGCGTCCAGCCAGAGGATGAATACGCGGCTTCTCATTGAACACGTAGTGCTCAATCCTTAGTTCACCACGAACCGTTTTTGACCAGCATCAGGTCTTTGCCTTCAGTATCCACCTGGGCATAGAGGAAGGTCTTTCCATCCGGCGAGATCGCGATTCCACCAGGGCCGCCCCAGGCCTGCTTGTTCAGATCGGCAAGAGTTTCGATTTTCCCGGTGGAGAAACGATAGATCTTTAGGGAGGGATGCGGAATGGAGCCGTCACTTGTATAGTAAATTCCCTCTTTTCCTACTCGCCAGAGCCAGGTAGCTTCGGGCACAACTAGATTCTCTTCGCCACCATCCGTGGGAATCTTGTAGACTCCGGGCTTCACATAGGTCCAATTCGCCATTTTGTCCTGCGGCTTGTTGTAAAAGACGAACCTGCCGTCCGGCGATTCCTGGGCGTAAAAGCCACCCTGCTTGGTTACCTGAACTGTTTGTTTGGAATCCAGAGAAGTCTTCCAAATCTCAAAGCCACCACTCCGGTCAGAGCCAAAATAGACCCACTTGCCGTCGGCAGACCAACTGGGTGTCTGACTGTTGAAATCCCCAAATGTGAGTTGTTGCGGCTTCCCTCCCCGAGCGTCCACAACATAGATTTGGTGACGGCCAGCACTGCGAGAGTCGAAAGCAATACGGTCTCCGGAGGGAGACCACCTAGGAATATTAGGGCCGTCAGGTCCCATCAACCTCACAGGATTTGATCCATCCGCGTTGCAAATCCAAATTGCCAGTGAGCCATCCCGCTCCGACAGAAAAGAGATTCTAGTTCCGTCCGGGGAAAAATCTGGCTCATTCTCAAACCAAGTGGATGCAATAAACTGCTTTGGTGCCCCACCTTGGGCTGAAAGCGACACCCGCCAGATGTTGGGGTCAAACTGAGACTGAACATAAGCAAGCTTGCTGCCGTCTTGAGAAATCGTCGGGCTACTTTCGTTGTGCGCGGCAAAAGGAAGTCTTTCGGGTGTGCCGCCTGTCGCGGGCACAGAATACAGATCGAGATTCCAACCCGAACCACCAGTAGATCCCCAGAAAATAATGTTCTTGTCGTCGGTCGTCCAAACCGGCCCGCCTAGATTTGCATTCAAAAATGTAAGACGCTGCGCTTCGCCCCCAGAAACCGAAACAACGTACAGATCCTTGGTGCCCAAGCTCGTATTCCTTGCGAAGGCAATTCTCTTGCCGTCTCTGGAGAAAGCCGGACCATCGTCCAGGGTGTGCGGCGGGGAGGATAGGAGTCTTCTGGGAACTGGATTGTCTATGTCTACGAGAAAGAGCCCGGCCGGCTCGTTTTCTGACCATGCTGGACCGTACACCAACGTTTTGCTGTCGGGAGACCAAGAAACTCGGCACGAGACATTCTCGACGCTCAGGAGGCTTCTCTTTGCTCCGCCCAGCGGGTTCATCAAGTAAATGCCGGAACGCACTCTCAAAGCAGATTCTTCATAGCCTCGAAGGTAGGCGATGTATTTCCCGTCGGGTGACCATGAGGGGCACGACGAAACGCCCGGTGGGTCGGTAAGCCTTTGAATTGTTTCGCCGTCCAGTCGCTTGGTGAAAATATCCCAACCGGACTCATTTTCGTAGTCGAAGGCGATTTGCTCGCCGTCTGGGGAAAACGTGGGCGCTCTTTCGTCGCCGGGCAGACTCGTCAGAGGTACGAACTCCAGCGGCAATTTCGACGACAGACGATGCATGGTGAAGTACCAGGCACACGCTGCACAAACCACCAGAAGGAGAAAAGCCATCCGATAATTGCCGAACGCGAAACGCCGGACTTCAGGGATTTGAGCGGCTTGCGGCAGGACCTCATTTCGGCCGTTGCCAGAAAAGACAGTGTCGGCGGCAGCCGCATCGGCATCGGCATCGGGCATTGAGTTCACCTGCCCAATGAAGCGATAGCCAAGCCGTGGAAGGGTCTCAATATAACGGGGAGCATCGGCAGAGTCGCAGAGCGCGTCGCGAATCTTCTTGATGGCGTTATTCAGGCCGTGGTCAAAATCGACAAATGTTTCGTCCGGCCACAATGTGCGCTGAAGTTCTTCACGAGTAACAAGTTGCCCGCTGCTTTCGGCGAGTACTTGCAGAACGCGAAAGGCTTGTGGTGCTAACTTGATTCGCAACCCGCGCTTGAAGAGTTCCTGAGTAGTCAGATGCATTTCGTAATTGTCGAAACGCACCACACCGTTTTTGTCGGGAGTTTGGAGCACGGCCTGGAGTGCCCTCCTACTTTTGCGTAAGTCTAGCACGATCTTTATTGGACGTTAATTCATCTATTCGCTTTATTGTCAATAACTTAGACGATGACTTATAAGGGCGAGGAAAGAGCGATGGTGAGGATTGCCGGATTCCATGACTTAGGCCAGATTTCATGGACCCGTGCGGCGAGATCCAAGATTTCGCGGATGCAGCGACAAGAAAATGACCAACAAAGGAGAAGTGAAAATGAAATCTCATATGGTGCCTGCGGTCAGCCGAATTCTCTTAGCCTTGTTGATACTCGCCAGCTTCACAGGCGTCGTTACAGCACAGGCTCAGTTCTTCAACCCAGCAGCGGTCCCGAACGAAGCGATGTTTGAGTTTGTGGGACAGGTAAAGAATCTTCCTCCCGCCGGAGCGGGACTACCTGCCACGTCCGTGCAGTACGGATACCTGAGCCATATACAGGGGTTGACGGACGACCAAATCTATTTCGCGGGGCTCCCTCAGAATGAGACAGCGGCGTTGTTTACTTTTTACAACGACTCGGTCACGGAGAAGGTCACAAATCATGGGAGCCTCAGAATCGTTATTCGAGAAGGGACAACGACGATCTACCACAACACCGCGCCCAGTGGTGACCTAACGACTCCGAATCCTGATTCCTTTCGTCAAGGAACACCGGTCCTCACAACAAAATGGCGGCATCAGGTGATCTTCGATACCAATGCAAGCCCGGACCCGACCGCCCCGGCTCGGACGAATCTTTTCTTCGTCACCTGGTGGCACACGATTACGTCGGCGACACCCGTTCAGCTAGGCGATAAGAAAGTTCTGCTGGGATTCGTGGGCGGCAGGTTTATGCAACATCTGGTTGGCGGCGTCGATTTCACGGGGACAGTGAACGGCAAGTTCGCGGGATATGCCAGCTCATTTGAACCTGTGTTGATCTTCCCTAGACGCTAAGCTCGCCTCGCGCCATTTTCGGATCAAGCTCAAACGGCTGGAGTCGAAATCTGCTGTCCAGCATTCAAGAAAAGAGCTACTTCGCACAAGTCAGGGGTAACGCTTGGCTTACCGACATCGGGAGCGCCTTAAGCTTCGACAGATCCAATTGCTTGTTTAATGCTGGCACTACGTCGGCGTTGATTCTCTTCCACTGGTCTAAGTCCGTCTGAAGCGCTTTGCAGGATTCTTTGGCGGCGGCGCGGGCGGATTCCGGCGGACGGATGTCGGCGGTCTCAATCATGATGAAATAGCGAGTTAAGTCGCGGTTGACGGGGCCGGCGCCGGGGGCGTTGTCAGTTCCGTCGGCTGCATCGGTTATCTGCTTTTCCAAAGCGCTGAGTGCGTCCCGCACTTCCTTCGACTGCGCGTTTCCGGCTAGATCTTTTTGACGGGCAGACACTGCCGCGCGCAGGGTGGCCGCGTCGTTAAACATATTATAGCTGGCGGTCATGGCATCGGCGATTTGAAGTGCGAGGTCGGTTTGTGCGGCGAGATCTTGTGCTGGGGCGTGAATTCGCGGATCGACTTCGACGTTTAGAGATTGGCTAAAGGATTTTCCGTCCACGGTTAGAACAACTTCGTAGCGGCCGGGGACGACAAGCACGCCTTCGGGCTGATAACGGGGAGTGCGGCCGGAGATGGCGTGATCGGGTAAAGTGTATTCAATGTAGTTGATGAGATTTCCGTAGTAGCTGTAAGTGAGCGAAGGAGGATGCTCGTAACGGAGATTCCAGACAAGGCGGTGCATGCCGGGCTGAGCGGACAAAACTTCCGCGGGGGCGAACCAATAATCGGGAACGTTTGGAAGGCGGACATCGGGAGCGGGTGGGACGCTGGAATAGTGGCGAATCTTGTTTTTCTTTTGGTCGAAGATATCGAGAGTGATTTCACCCTTGGGCGCGGACTTCAAGTAGTAGTCGAGGAGCGCGCCGTCGGGGGGATTTTCGCCGGCGGGGAGATCCGCGGCGAGCGGAGTGTCCGGGTGATTATCCCAGCGAACACGCAGGGCTGTTTCCGGCTTGAATAAATGGGCCGCAGAATTCGTAATCGCCGAGCCGGCCTGCTGCAGCGGAGTCAAGTCATCGAGGATCCACAGTGCGCGGCCGAAGGTTGCGGCGACGAGATCAGCGCCATGGACGGCGAGATCGCGGACGGAAGCGGTCGGTAGATTCAGTTGCAAGGATTGCCAGTGGTCGCCGCTATCCCAGGAAACGTAAACGCCTGTTTCGGTGCCGGCATAAAGGAGGCCGCGGCGCGCGGGATCTTCGCGAATGGTGCGCGCAATGCCAAAGTCCGGGAGGCCGGTGACGATGCGATCCCAGGCCTTTCCGGAGTCACGTGTGCGATAGAAATAGGGATGAGTATCGCGCTGGGCGGCAACGGCGGCATAAGCGACAGTGGCATCGAAGGAGGAGGCTTCAATCAGAAGGACGTGGCTCTTTTCGGGAAGTCCAGCGGGCGAAACATTTTGCCAGTTGGCACCGTCGTCGCGGGTGAAATAAATGGCGCCTCTGCTCGAACCAGCCCAGATTTCGGAAGCGTTCAAAGGTGAGGGCGCAATGGTCAACACGACGGCTGGCCCACCCGACTGCATTTCGTCTCTTTCTTCCTCTTCGGGTTCATTGCCACCTGATGGTTTCTTTGCGTCCGCGGGCTTGTCCGGTTCCCCCGATAGATCGGGACTGATCACTTTCCAGGTCGCTGCGCCATCCGTGGTTTTCAAAACGTATTGGGCACCGAAGTAGAGCGCATGAGGATCGCGAGGGGAGAAGACCAGCGGGGTTTCCCACGCGGTGCGATAGTTTGCGGGCGGGACGTAGACAGTGGCGATCTGCCCGGTGGAACGATCCAAGCGAAGGACGATTCCATACCAGCCGATGGAGTAGACGAAATTGGAATTCAAAGGATCGGGCGCGATGTAGCCGCTTTCGAATCCGCCCGCGGAATACCAGTCGCGGTAAGTGATCTCGCCAAAATCGCTGCGGTTGGGGACGACGACAGTGCCGCTATCCTGCTGCGCGGCGTAAGTACGATAAGGGAAAAGATTGTCGGTGGTGACGTGATAGAACTGACCAGTTGGTTGGTTGAACCATTCGCTCCAGGATTTTCCACCGTCAACGGTGATGGAGGCTCCCTGATCGGTGCCGAGTAGGATGCGATTCGAATCCTGAGGATCGATCCAGAGGACGTGGTGATCTTCGCCGCTCGGCGCTCCCGCAAATGCCGCAAAAGTTTTTCCGCCGTCGGACGAGCGGTAGGTGGAAGTCTGCATGACATAGACAACATCGGCGTTCTTTGGATCAACAAAGACGCGGCTGAAGTAGAAATTCCCGACAATGCGCGCGTCTTCGGTGCTGCGCTGCCAGGTTGCTCCGGCATCGTCAGAGCGATAGAGACCTTGATTCAAGATGGCGAAGACGCGACGGCCACCGTTGCCGGGAGCTACGGCTACGCCGATTCGGCCGCGATGCTCCGCGGGAAAGCCGGCTTCGCCCACAGGCTGCCATGTGGCTCCCTCATCGGTGGATTTGTAGATCCACGCGTCCGGGCCTGGGGGAGGCTTCTCGCCACGCGGCTGCGGGAGGCTGGAGAGCGCGGCGTAGACAACTTGAGAATCATTGGGGTCGAAGCAAAGATCGACAATGCCGGTGTGCTCGTCTTTGAAGAGCACTTTCGCCCAAGTCTTGCCTCCATCCGTAGAACGATAGACTCCGCGTGACGGGCCGCTGACAATAGGGTCACCGAAGGCGCCAACAAGAACCACGTTTGGATCACGCGGGTCCACAAGGAGCGCGTTGATAAGAATCGTGTCGGTGAGCCCAACGTTAGTCCATGTGGCACCGGCATCGGTAGATTTGAAAACGCCGCGGCCCTGGGTCTGCTCTCCGGTCCCGACGTAGACGGTGTGGAGCTGCGAGGGAGCGACGGCGATGGCGCCGATGGAGGCGACGCCGGCGTCGTCAAAAATCGGCTTCCAGACGCGGCCGGCATCGGTGGTTTTCCAGACTCCCCCGCCGGGCGTGGCGAAATAATATTCGTTTGGCTGGCCGGCGATGCCGGCGACGGCAGTGACGCGGCCAGCGCGATGCGGGCCAATGAGGCGCCACCGCATTCCGGAATACAAGTCGGGGCTGATTTGTTGAGCGTGGGCGATCGGTGCGCTGGCGGTGGCCAGCATTAATGCCGCGGAGAACAGCAAGAGCAGATGCGCGCCGTAGGCACGCAGCAATAAAGCGTTGACGCTCGGTCTCAAGGCAGGCATGTCATCCTCTCGGCAATTTTGTGAGTCTATCACCGGAAGAAAAATCTCTTTGCCATTTTTTCGCGAGCGTGGACTGAACTGCGGCCTGAGCGATTAGCCGCGAACTCATAGTGATGAACCGATTCTCATTCGGTCTGAGTTCCTTCCAAGACCTTTGATTAGTGAGTTGAGGACGATGAAGGCACGGTGAAGGCAAGGAGATTGTCCTGGACGGCGAAGAGGAGATATTGGCGGCCGTCGAGTTCGTAGGTCATGGGGGAGGCCTGCATTTTTCCGCCGGCGCTGAGATGCCAGAGAGTTTTGCCGGTAGCGGGATCGAGGGCCAAAAGATTGCCGGAGTTATCACCGCTGAAGAGGAGATGCCCGGCGGTGGTCAAAATGCCGGCGACACTTTCGCCGTCGCCTTCTTCGTGATTCCAGACGACTTTGCCGGTGCGGTAGTCGAGGGCACGCAACGTTGAATTCTCATATAGGTTGCGGTCGCGGCCGCCCCAACCTTCGGCTTTGCCGGTGGCGGTGAGGTAATAAATGCTGAAGATGCGGCGAGCGGTGACGTAGAAAAGGCCGGTCTGCGGATCGAAGCTGGGAGCCATCCAGTTGCTGGCTCCATCGGAACCGGGCTCAAGGAGAGTGCCATCCGGAGTGGGAGTGGCCTCGGGCTTGGCGATCGGGCGACCGCGAGAGTCAATGCCGCTGGCCCAGGTCTGGTCAATGAACGGGGCGGTGACGAGATGCTGGCCATTGGTGCGATCGAGAAGAAAGAAAAAACCGTTGCGGCTGCCCTGGGCGAGGAGTTTGCGTTTTTTGCCCTTGAAGTCTGCGTCGAAGAGGACGGGAGTTTGGACGGCGTCCCAATCGTGAATGTCGTGGGGCGAAGGCTGAAAATACCAAACGAGTTTTCCCGTGTCTGGATTCAAGGCCACGATGGAACAGGTGTAAAGATTGTCGCCTGGGCGCCCGTCGCCGGCGAGGACGGGATTGGGATTGCCGGTGCCCCAGTAGAGAAGATTGAGTTCGGGATCGTAGGTGCCAGTCATCCAGGTCATGCCGCCGCCGTGGAGGAGTGCGTCGCCGTCTTTGGGCCATGTTTCTGAGCCGGGTTCACCGGGGTCTGGCTCGGTGTACCAGCGCCATTGGATAGCTCCGGTTTCAGGATCAAGAGACTCGAGGACGCCGCGAATGTCCGTGGAGTCTCCGGAGAGGCCGGTGATGACGTGATCGCGGATGACGAGCGGGGCCATTGTGGAGTAGTAGCCGAGCTTGGGATCAGCGAGTTCGACGTTCCAGCGAACGGTGCCATCCTTGGCGTCGAGACAGATCAGACGCGCGTCCGGAGTGGTGAAGTAGAGCCAGTTTTTGTACATGGCCAATCCGCGATGGCCGATGTGGCCGCCTTCGGAAGGACGGTGGTAATGCCAAATCTCGCGACCGTAGCGAGCGTCCACGGCCCAAACGTTGTCGGGCACGGTGAAGTAGAGGATGCCGTTCACTTCGAGCGGAGTGGATTTAATAGAGACGGAGTGAGGATGGAAGATCCAGGCGAGAGAAAGCGAGCTGACGTTTGTGGCATTGATCTGATCGAGGGTGCTGAAGCGGCGGCCTGAGTAGTCGCCATTGTAGCTGGGCCAAGTGTCGGTGGCAGGCTTTAGCATAGCAGCGGGGTCGAGGCCCTGTGCCGCGGCATTCGGCGCGCGCAGACTCAGGGCAAAGAGAGATAGAGCAGTGAGCGCCAACCGAGCGATTAAAGGAAAGCGTGTGTTCACCGGGAAATAATTCTGGCAACCGCGACGACGCTCGAGTCTTGTACGAACCAGAGAAAACATTCTCGCTCCCATGTTCCGAGTTTGTGGCTCCATGATTCTTTATTTCAAACTTGCGAGGTACGCGAAAAGGTTGTGAACATTCGCCTGCGTCAGCTTATCAAGCTGCTCGCGATGCGCGGCAAGGCCGTCCTGCAATTCTACTTTGACGCGATCGCGGGGGAAGGAGCGGTACCAACCGGAGGCATCGCGCAGCCCAATTAGAAAATCATCGGCGTGAACCAGTGGGCCCTTGAATTGTTCGCCGGATGGCAGGGTGACGATCGCGACGGTGTGCTTGCCTTCGGGATAGAGCATGTGGGATTGGAGATCGAGGGGCGAATATTTTGTGGCTACCTTCGCCAGATCACCTGTGGGGGAATGACATGTCTTGCAACCTCCGGGGCCATTGAAATACGCCATTCCCGCAGCTGCGTCGCCAGTTAGCAGTTTCTCCAGGGGATACTGCTCGGAGACGTGGGAAGACTTCAGACCTTCTTCGGCGCGCGAGTGGAGATAGGCGGCGACATCAAGTATCTGCGGATCGGTGAGAGGAAGCGCGGGCATGCCTTTATCAACGCGGCCGAGGCGAATGACTTCACCGATCTTGTCACCTTTGACGTCATGCGCTAGCAATGGGGAACGGACCAGATCGGGCGCGCGCGCGCCGGTGGCGTCGGGGCCATGGCAAAATGCACAGGATTGCAGGAAGAGTTTGTGGCCGCTCTCGATGGCCGGATCTGGGGGAACGGGCTGCGGAGAAACCGGTTTGGGGGCAACCTCCTGCGACCAGGCGTTCGAGATGAAAAAAGCGCCAAAGCAGAGAATTGTTAAAAAACAAATTGTGGTTTTGGTCAGCGGTCTTCTCGATGAACGCCCGATGCAGTGCATTCTCACTCCCTAGTTCCCTTTTGATTTCCAGTGACGCTCTCGATGCCAAATTCTTCTGAAGAACTTTTAGGCAGCAAGCAGCGTGGGAATTCTAGCACCAGGGCTCCCGCAGCATCCACTTGAAGTATGGCTTGACCGAGAAAACCAATCCCATTCGAGAAATGGGTGCTGCATTGAGCGCGGTCACGGCTTCAGCCACTGGTCTCGCCCATCGCGCACAAAATCGTCATCGTTCAAATGAGGATAGGCCGTGTAGACCCGGCTGATCTCTTCTTGCTGGCCGGGACTCAAGGACTCATGAGGATCCAAGCACCAGATTCCTTCGAGCAAGCTTTGGCGGCGCAAGACTTCGTGAAGGCCGGCGATGCACCCGGCAAAATTGTGTGCGGCGTCAAAAAATGCGGCGTTGCTGTCGGTAATTTCGGCGCTCCGTCGGAGTAAGTCCTGCGAAACGGCATTTGACTCCCGCGCAGCGCCCTGGCACTCCTGCAAGAGTTCGACGGCGCGGCGAGTCCATACAGCCCAGTGGCCCAAAAGACCTCCCACGATACGGAGCTCTACCGCGCGCGCATCGCGGTGAAAAACAAAAGGAGTAAGGAGATCCATGGCGATGTTGTCGTCGTTGCCGGTGTAGAGCGCGATGTCCCGCCCCGATTCGCTTACGGCGCGAACCACGTCCAAAGTCTGATAGCGATTGAAAGGCGCGATCTTGATAGCGACAACATTCTCAATCTCTGCGAAGTCGCGCCAAAATTCGTATGAGAGAACGCGGCCACCTACGGCAGGTTGCAGATAAAATCCAACTATGGGGATCACGCCCGCAATTTCTCGGCAGTGCGCCAAAAGAGCCATATCCTTCGAATCTTTCATGGCCGCCAAGCTCAACAGGCCTGCGCTGTAACCTAGATCGGCGAGCAGCTGCGCCTCCCGTACGGCTTGCGCCGTCTCGCCGCAAATGCCGCCGATGCGGATTAACGGCTCTGCACGGCTGCGATCAGCTCGGTCCATTTCTTCCGCAGCGAGTTTTAAGACCGGGGAGAAGAGCCCGATCCGCGCATCTCTGATGGCAAATTGCGTGGTATGAACTCCCACGGCCAAGCCGCCGGCGCCTGCGGCGATGTAGTAGCGAGACAAAGCCCTCTGTCGTCTCTCATCGAGGCGCCGCTCGGCAGTGAGTGCCAGCGGGTGCGCGGTGATCACGGCCCCTCGCTCGAGGACTTTGCGAATTTTTGGATCCAGTTGTTTGACCATCGCTAAGTTGCTTGCCTCTTCAGTCTCCGCTTTTGCTAGAAGCGCCCCGCGCGTTCTTCGAAATGCGTGGGTTTTGCCAAGGTCGCTCCGCCGCGGCCGACCCAATCCGCGATCAAACTGATCATCTGTTCGGCGTCGACGTGGGGGCGGCCAAAAAGATCGTAAGATTTATTGGCATTGCTTAGAAGCGCGTCGGCGGATTCCTGTCCTTCGAAGCGCACGAGCTTACGGAAACGTTCACCAAATTGCTCGGCAACGCGGCGGACACTTAGCAACTCCGGTCCGGCGATGTTGACCACGAAGGGCGGCACCGACGCGCTGGCAAGGGATTGCAGGCTCATGGCACAGGCATCTCCCTGCCAGATGGCGTTCAAGTAGCCCATCGAGAGCGGGACTGGTTGCCCGGAGTGCACACGCTGTGCGATGTCCACTAACACGCCATAGCGGAGTTCGGTGGCGTAGTTCAGACGGAGTATCGACATCCTGGTTTGGTTCGTTCGGCAGAAGTGCTCGAAGATGCGTTCACGACCAAGGCAACTCATGGCGTATTCACCGGCGGGATTCGGAGAGTCGCTTTCGACAGAGCCGCCACCAGAAACGGGCGAGAGTCCATAGACATTGCCCGTGGAGAACGCCGCGATTCGGCTATTGCGGTATCTTTCGCTCACGAGCCCAGGCAAAAAACTGTTCATGGCCCAGGTCAGCGATTCTTGCCCGGTGCAGCCGAACTTCATGCCTGCCATAAAGACAATGTTAGCGGCATCGGGGAGAGCGGAGAGCGATTTCGGATCCAGCAGGTCACAGCGCAGAGTCTCCACACCTGACGCTTGTAGCTGTGACTCCAGCTTAGGCGATGAAAATCGGGAGACGCCGATCACGAGCCGCGATTTCCCCGCGAGGTTCGAGGCTCTTTTCGCCATGCGCGCAAGGGTGGGCCCCATCTTTCCGCCAACACCCAGAACGACGATGTCGCCATCGAGGTCAGAGAGTGCTTGAATGGCGGCTTCTGTCGGCTCGCTGAGTAAATCTTCGAGTTCCTCGATGTCGCGGACGGAGGTCTTCTGTTGCACCATTGCGGCTTGTCATCCTTCATTTCAGCAGTATCAACAACCGCGTGAGATTGTACTCGAACCACCGAGGTATCGTCTTACGGGGTTTGGATTCACCGTTTCACATTTATCCAGTAGTCAGATTCCACCGAAGATGGTTCGAATCGGTTTACAATCTCCGCCGTGGATTCGGCAGCTATACGTTTGCGCACGATGACGACGGCGGACATTCCTGCGGGAATGAGGCTGAAGGAGCTCGCGGGCTGGAATCAAACCTCGGACGACTGGAAAAGATTCCTGGAGGCCAGTCCGGATGGATGCTTTGTCGCAGAAGTGGATGGGCAGGTTTGCGGAACAGTCACGACGATCTCATTCGAGAATCGATTCGCATGGATTGGCATGGTACTGGTTGACCCGGAATATCGCGGACGCGGCATTGGAACCAGGCTCCTCGAGCGTGCCATCGAACATCTGGACAGACTTAAGATTCCTGCCATCAAGCTTGACGCAACGCCGCAAGGGAAACCGCTTTATGAAAAACTAGGATTTCAGTCCGAATACGAGATTGGGCGATGGACTCTGCAGAGACATTTCTCCAGGACGGCGAAAGAGTCCAATTCCAGTGAGCGCGATTCACTAGCTCCTGGCCTGCTCGAATCAATCATTGCGGCCGATCGAGAAGTTTTTGGAGCTGACCGCAGTTCCCTGCTGAAGTCCCTGCATGAAAGTGCGCCCCAACTCACAATGGGTGTCTTGAATTCCGACAGCCTGGAAGGATATGCATTGGGGCGGCAAGGCTCGTTCGCGGATCATCTCGGTCCGTGGATGGCCAAGGATGCCACCACAGCTCGCAGTCTGCTCGAATTGTTTCTAACACGCTCCGCTCGCGAAACTGTAGTAGTGGATTGTTTGAATGCAAACTCATTTGCGGGCGATCTGCTAAAGTCATTCGGGTCTAGTTACTCCCGCCCGCTCACTCGAATGTATCGGGGAACGAATGACCACCGAGGACGAACGGAACTACTTTGCGCAATTCTAGGTCCGGAGTTTGGTTGAGGATGTTTGGACGCGATGGGCAGGGCTTGCAGCTGATTTCCAGCACTTAACTTCTGGTTTTCGGGGAGAAACGCGTTTTCATGGAGGACCATCAATCAACGCGCATCTTTTACGGCTGGTGGATAGTCGTTGCTGCATTTCTGAACCTATTCTTCGCGGTGGGAATCATTTTTTACGGATTTCCAGTTTTCTATCCCGCGCTGGTGGAGGCGTTGGGTTTTACGCGCGCGCAGGTCACACAGGGATTTCTACTCGGCTTTCTTGTGGTGGGTTTGCCGGTTGGATTGCTGGCGGGGGCAGTGATTGACCGGATTGGTGCGCGCTGGGTAATCCTGGCTGGTGTGGGCTTCATCGGTGCTTCGCTGGTGCTTATGGGCTCCATGAGCAAACTCTGGCATTACGAATTACTTTGCATCATGGAAGTCGCTGGTTATGTGCTGGCCGGGCCCATCGCCAATCAGGTTCTGGTGGCCCGCTGGTTTCGAGCGCGGCGCGGGCGGGCCATGGGTTACGCATATCTCGGCCTGGGGATGGGAGGAGTATTTTCTCCGCTGCTGGTTAACTTCTTGATGCGAAATTTCGGCTGGCGGCATGCCCTGGAGATCGTCGGCTTGCTCATAGTGGTCGTGCTTTTGCCGGTGGGGATTTGGATTACGCGCTCCGCTCCGGAAGAAATGGGTTTGCTAGCGGATGGGGCAGAGAGTACTGGCCTGTCCGAAGAAAAAGCCAGCGTGGCGGTTTCTCCTGGGAGCGGAGTTGGGGCCGCGATTCGCACGACGAATTTCTGGCTCATCCTGATTGGTTCGGCGCTGGTGATGGGTGCGATCGGCTCGGTGATACAGCAGTTCATTCTCTTCCTCAAGGATCAGGGCTACTCGGCAACGGTGGCGTCGCGTTTTTTTTCGGGGTTGATCGCGGCGAGTCTTGGGGGCCGGGTCGTGGTGGGCTATCTGGCGGACCGCTTTCGACAGAAGAACGTCATGGCACTGTTCTACGCATTGCTTAGTGCTTCTCTGCTCTTGCTCGGGATGGCTCACCAGCCAGCTATCGTCTGGACCTTCGCTTTGATTTTCGGCTTCTCGATGGGCGCGGATTACATGTTGATTCCACTTGTCACGGCGGAGTGCTTTGGAACCGCTTCTCTGGGCAAGCTTCTGGCGCTAATCATCATGGGATATTCCCTTGGGCAGTGGGGCGCACCGTGGATCGCGGGAAGAATCTTTGACGCGCAGCATAGTTACGATCTCGCTTGGAAAATAATGGCAACAGCGGGCTTGCTGGGAGCCGCAGCGATTTACGCGGTTTCTACCTCTTCGGAGAAGAAGCAATTCTAAACTGCAACAAAACAATTCAGGATGGCATGAGTGGGGTTGTCGCATCCATCGAACATCACCCCTACGGATTTCTTGTAGGAGTCTCGGTCGGTGAATCGGAGGCGGACTCGCCGGTGATCAGGCGGGCGCCGCGGCTGAAGGTCAGATACTCGAAGCCCCACTGAACGAAGACGAGGATGCGGCTCTGGAACTCAACGATGTAAATCAGGTGGATGAAAAGCCACATTAGCCAGGCAAGCAGCCCAGAAACGTGAACGCCGAAGACATTTGCTACCGCCGCGGCGCGACCGATGACGGCCATTTCGCCTTTATTGAAATAGTGAAACGGCGGAAGGTCTTTCTTCCCTTCCAGGCGCGCGCGGATGGCTTTGGCCACATACGCTCCACCTTGCATGGCGACTTGCGCGACGCCCGGTAGGGGGATTCCCTTTTTGTCGGCAGCGTGCGCCAGATCCCCAATGATAAAAATGCTTGGGAAATTGGGAACCGTGAGGTCGCGATTTACTTTGATGCGGCCGCCGCGATCCGTTTCAGACTTGGTGCGCTCGGCGAGCTTTCTGCCAAAGGGAGTCGTTGTGACTCCTCCGGCCCAGAGGACGGTCTTCGCCGCCAGGGTTTCACTCGAATCGCCGCGCTTGAATGTGACGCCCTCAGCATTGATATTGGTCACCAGCACGCCTTTGATCACTTCGACGCCGAGGCCGGTGACCAGCTTCTCCGCTTTGGCTGAGAGATCTTCCGGAAAAGGAACCAGAACCCGGGGCGCTCCTTCCATCAAAATAATTCTTGCCTTTTGCGGATCGATCTTTCGAAAGTCGTGCCGCAGTGTCTCCATGGCAATTTCCGCGAGGGCGCCGGAAAGTTCGAGGCCAGTCGCACCGGCACCTACGATAACGAACGTAAGCCAGGCACCCACATCTTCCGGAGTTGTCGCGCGCTCGGCGCGTTCGAATGCATAAAGAATTTTGTGGCGGATGGCCGTCGCTTCCTCGATGGACTTAAGGCTCGGCGCCCATTCGCGCCAGGAATCATTGCCGTAGTAAGAGGTCTGCGCTCCCGTGGCGACAATCAGGGAGTCGTATTCGAACGAAGCACCGTCTCCCAAAATAACGCGCTTGGCCTGCGGATCAACATCAACTGCCTCGCCGAGGAGAACCTGTGTATTTTTCTGACGGCTCAGCACGCCGCGCAACGGCGCAGCAATTTCTCCAGGAGAAAGCGAACCGGTGGCTACTTGATAGAGAAGCGGCTGAAAAAGATGAAAATTCCGGCGATCAATCAGCGTGACTTCCACAGGCGCGCGCTTCAACTTTTGCGCCGCGGCCAGGCCGCCGAATCCGCCGCCAAGAATAACAACTCTGTGTTTCTCCGCCATCCTCGCTCCCCTGAACGCAACCTCATTCAAACAAGTATCATCTCACCGATTGTAAATGGTTTCTGATTGCAACGCAGCGCTTGCAGCACAACACTATTGAGACCAGCCGATACCCTGCTTCCAGGGTGGATTTCAGACTGCTAGTAGTAGTTGAGAATCGGCAAATGAATGGAAAAGGGATGGACGGTCAATTTCAACTGCAGAAAAACACTCTGCGTTTTCTATGCTCGGTTCTGATTAAGAGCGGAACGCGCCTGGAGATTTGCAAGCTGCTGGATCCGATGGTCTTCCAAGATCCGCTGCACCGTGTGATTTTCGAGGAAATTCGCGAGATGGGATCGATTGACTCCCGCCGGTTACGGGAGCTTTTGCCCGCGCGCGTGACAAACCGGGGGTTCCCCGACTTCGATCTGCGCGACTTGCTCGCCCCGTATGAAGTGAGTGAAAGGGAGATCGATCATCTTTTTGAGAGTGCGCTGGAGCTCCTTGATCTGAGCCATCCGGATCAGGAGCATCCTGCTAGTTAGCTGAGAGACTCGCGTCGATTCATTTCATCGCGACAGAGAATCGGATTACAAATTCAGATGGCTATAGTCTTTTGCGGTAGCGGCCACATCGCGCTTTGACGAACGCTTCCCTTTCGGATCGTTTGCCCAAATACCAGGAATCGTGAACCCACACTTTGCGCAAGCACCACCTTTGACGTTGATTTCCAAAACGTCGTGCCAAGAGCGCCGGACGAGCAGCGCCGCGCAATGCGGGCAATAGGTATTCGCGCCCTCACTGTGGATATTTCCTTCGTAGACGTAGCGCAGGCCCGCGTGGACCGCAATTTGCCGCGCCTGGTCGAGAGTCTTCGCTGGCGTGCGCGGCTTATCTTGCAGCTTGAAGTCCGGGTGAAACGCAGTAAAATGCAGCGGCACATCCGGCCCCAGATGCGTCAGAATCCAGTCAGCGAGCCTTCGCGTTTCTGAGGGATCGTCATTCAAAGTCGGAATCATCAGGTTAGTGATTTCGAACCACACCTTCGTTTCGTTCTTCAACCACTTCAGCATCTCAAGCACCGGCTGTAGATGCGTCAGCGTAATTTTCCCGTAGAAATTCTCAGTGAACGCCTTCAAGTCCACGTTGGCGGCGTCAATGTGATCGTAAATTTCGTGGAAAGCTTCGTAGGTGATGTAGCCGTTGGTGACCATGACCGTTTTCAGACCGTACTTCTTTGCCTCTTTGCAAATATCAATGATGTACTCGCCCCAGATGGTCGGCTCGTTGTAGGTGAACGCGATGGAATCGCAACCGTATTTCAGCGCCAACAGCGGCACATCTTCCGGTGGAACATGCTGTGAGCGCACTTGGTCGGACCGCGATTTCGAGATGTCCCAGTTTTGGCAGAAGAAGCAGCCCATGTTGCAGCCTGCGGTGCCCATGCTGAAGACGCGGGTGCCGGGCAGAAAATGATTCAGTGGTTTTTTCTCGATGGGATCGACTTGCAGGGCCGCCGGCGAACCATATCCCAGACTAAAAAGTTTTCCGTCTTGATTGATACGAATGAAGCAGAATCCCGCCTGGCCGGGGTGGATGTGGCAATGGCGAGGACAAAGATAGCAGTGGACGCGTCCCTCGGGCTCAGGTTCCCACCAACGGGCCTCGTGCAACTGTTCCGTCTTCTGGAGGATCTTCAGTTCTTCCACTGATCCTCCTCTCAGGCAACAGTATACCCCCGGGCGCAGAGATCCGGCTGAGCGATACAGTTTTGATGAGCGAATTGTAGTGCTCCCCACTAATTTAGACAGTCAGGGCCTCTTTCTTTAGTCCAACTGCGAAAGCCAAGTAGGC
>JBGPDI010000089.1:0-19895 GCA_041482215.1 Candidatus Acidiferrum sp.
GATCCTGGCTTTCGGCTTTGTGCTCTCTGGCATCATCGAGACCGTCGGCTGCTTCGGCCTGAATGATTCTCTGGCCTCCGGCGCCCTGGCCCTGTCACGGATTCCCATAGGTTGGATGGTCAGCCGCACCTTGCTCGCGATTCTGCTGCTCGCCGCCATCGCCGTAGACCGCTATATGCCTACCGCTCGGCAACCGAGCAAAGAAACCGCCGCGGCATTGCTAGTCGTGGCCCTGGCAGCCTATATGACGAGCGCCGCATTTCTCGCCGCGCCCGCCGCTCCCGTTGCGCACGCCGCGAATTTGCTTTCGCGCCCCTGGGACTTGCTTCCCGCGGGACTGTTTCTGATCGCCGCGATCTGCTTTTTTCAGCGCCTCAGGAACGACAAGGACAAGAAGGGCAGTGCCAGCCTCTTCGACCATTCTCTCTTTATCGTGGCCGCTCTCAACGTCGTCTGCCACGCCTCGGCGGCATTTTCTCGCCAGCTCTTCGACGGCCCATTTTTTCTTGCGGAGTTGAGCAAGACTTTTAGTTACGTCGTGATGCTCTCCGGTGCCTTGCTGGATCAGGCTCGCCTCTTCGAGCAAGTGCGCTCGATGGCGGTCACCGACTCGCTCACAGGTTTGGCAAATTACCGCCGCCTCATCAGCGTCCTCGAAGCGGAGCTGGATCGTTCGCGTCGCACCCAGCGTCCCTTCAGCATAGTGCTGCTAGACATGGACGGCCTCAAGACCATCAACGATCACTACGGGCATCTGACTGGCAGCCGCGCGCTCGTTCGAATCGCCAAGATTCTTCGCAATCATTCCCGTGCCATTGACACTGCCGCGCGTTACGGCGGCGACGAATTCGCGTTGGTATTGCCCGAGGCTGGCAAGGACATCACTTCGCGTGTCGTCTCGCGTATCCGCGAACGCCTCTCTTCGGAACCGGAACACCCCACGCTTTCCGTCAGCGCAGGGGTCGCCGCTTTTCCTGAGGATGGCGATACACCCGAAAAACTTCTTGGGTCCGCCGACCGCGCGCTCTACGCCATGAAAAACCATGGCCGGAGCAGCGTACAAAATCTCACGCGCATCGCCGCGTGCTTGTGAGGATGATTAAAACTATGCCTCACGGGAAAAAATTTGTGTTTCACAGAGCCGAACGCCGCATCCTGATGGAAATTCCCGTCTTGATTGACGGCCATCGCCAGGCGCCCGGCTCGGAATCCACTTTTACGGAAAACGTTAGTGCGCGTGGCGCGCGTGTCGTCAGTGTGCGCCGCTGGGAACAAGGCGAACCTTTGCAGTTCGCGTCACGCACTGGAGACTTTCGTTCCTCGGCCCGGGTTGCTTACTGCCAGCCATTGCAAGGCGACGGCTTTGCGATTGGCGTGGAGTTCCTCGAGCCGAAAGGGCGATGGGTTGTTCAATCCCCACGATAGCTTGACGTAAAACGGCGAGCGGAGAGGAGGGAAACGCTGGAAAAAAAGAAGACAGTTAACTTGCGCAAAAGTTTTAAGAAAAATTGAAACGCCTGGTCGATCCGCGAGGAGCTTCCAGGCGTTTCAATTTTCAGTCGTGCGTTTAAGTGCGAATTCTTGGCCAGCGCCAATCCGTGATACTCACAAGTCGGACAACTTCAGTTTGTATCGGCGCCCTTCCAGGCCTCATTAAGTTTTCGCTCCACCCAGGCTGCATCATCTTCAAGATGCTGTGCCTTTGGGCTCAGTTCAGACCGGAGCCGCTGCAGACTGCTGCATATGCCATTTCTGGAGGACATCTTTGTAAACTTCAATGGTGTTTTCTGCCATGCGCGCGGCAGAAAACCTTTGCTCCACTTCACGTCGGCCAGCCTCGCTGAGTCTCTTGCGAAGCGTCTCCTCGATGATCAGACGCAGCATCGCTTCGGCAAATTCCTTTCCACTTGGTTCTACAACCAAAGCCGTTCGTTCGCTGTCCACCACTTCCGCGAGCGCACCGCGCTTGGTCGAGACACAAGGCAGGCCAGCAGCCATCGCAGCTTGTAGAGCCGTCCCCAGCCCTTCGAATTCCGAGGGAAACACAAACGCGTCAAGCGCCGCATAAACCTGCTCGACGTTGTTCACAAATCCAGGGAAAAGGACTGCCTCGGTTTGGCCAAGTTGTTTTGCGAGTGCTTCCAAGTCCGCGCGGCACGCGCCGTCGCCTGCCAGCAAAAGCCGTGCTTCCGGATGCAGCGTTCTCACCAAAGGCATCGCTTCAATCAAGTGCCGCTGCCCCTTTTCCGGTACAAAAACGCTCACGCAACCGAACAAAAATTCGTTTTCACGCACGCCCCAGTGTTTCCGCGCGCTGCTTCGTTGCTCCTGTGTTGGCAGCGGGAAAATCTCCACGCCTTCATTCACAATCGATATTCTCTCGGCCGCGATGCCGGAATTAATCAAACTCTGGGCTACATCTCTGCTGTTTGCGACAAACCGCGCCACGGCTCGATAACGCGCCCGCGAAACCGCATTTTTCTGAAGTGGAAATCCAATCCGGCGGGAGAGCAGCAGTGGAAGCTGTTTGTGTGCGCGGGCAAACCACGCCGCGGTCAGCGCATGCGGTTCATTCAGATGAACCAGTTCGAATCGGTCTCCGTCGATCAGTTTGCGCATCGCGCCCGCAGCCCAGCCGCGCAATCCGAGTCGCGGAACCTCGTGGATTGTAATTCCAGATTTCGCCGCGCGCGTGGCCAGAGGTGATTCCCGCGCCGCCAGCAATTCGATTTCGTGCCCGCGCTCCTGCAATCCGCGCAGAGTGAGCAATGCCTGGCTCTGCCCGCCGCGCCATTCCCGCTCCAGATCCACATAAAGCACTTTCATGTTTGGAATCGGCGCTAGTATCTCACAAAGGCAATCCGAAGATTGAGGTCCGGACGAAGTCGCCTGGCGAGAAATAAACGCTTCGCTACTTCGGCAAGAAATTCACGCGAATCAGACTCACACCAATTCGAAATTCGGTTCCGTCCTGCAACATCGCCGCGCGCACGCGTTCTTCGTCGTAGAAAGTGCCGTTGGTAGAGTCCATGTCCTTCAGATTGATGTACGTGTCGCGCACTTCCAGCAGGCAGTGATGCCGCGAGATTTCAGGATCGTTCAGGGGAATGTCCGCGCCTTTGCGCCCCAGCACAACACGCGGCTTTGCAAGTGTGTGGCTCTCGCCTTTCGAAGGCCCCGTCAGAATCGTAAGAACGACTTTGGCCTTGACTGGTAGCTTGATCCCCGGATCGGGCGGTGGTAACTGCACGTTCGAACTGCTGGCATCTGCGCGCGCAAACGACGGCAGAGGAGACATGACTATCGTGGAATCCACGCGCCGCTTAATCTCCACAATCGTGGCTTTCCCGCATTTCGAGCACTTGAACTGCACTTTTGAATGCCCGCCAAACTGCCCGTCTTTCAGCACATGCTCCGCGCCGCAATGAATGCACGCTGTCTGCATACTCTAAATTAGCACCTTCCGCGGTTCGATGTTGCACGTCGGCCAATCCTCGGGCGCATTGGTAAATCCATACGGGCGTGCACACTGCTTCGTGCCCAAGCCTCCTGCGACGGCCCGAATCTTGTGCTACGATTACAAGTTCCAGACCACCCAGGAGAGTGTGTGTGTCCGAGCATATTTCGCGCAAAGAGCTGAAACAGGACAAAATCAAAGAGACGATTGAGCACGGCGCCGAAGCCGTCATCTCTCACGGTCAGTTCACGCTCATCATTGTGATTGTCATTCTGGCTATCGCTTTGGGCTATGGCGGCTGGCGTTTTTATATCGATCGACAGACAGTGCAAGCCTCCGCCGAATTCGACGCCGCCATGAAGTCCTATCAAGGCCGTATCGGCACTACTCCCGACCCTGCCGAACCCAACGAGCCGGTCTATCCTGACGAGCCCACGCGCGTCCAGGATGCTTTGCAAAAGTTCACCAAGGTTGCCGACAAGTATCCCAGCACCAATCCCGGCAAACTTGGCCGTTATTATTCCGCGCTTTGTCTTGAGGATCTCGAGCGCCACAATCAAGCACTCGAAGCTTTGAAAGGGATCAGCAGCGGCGGCGACAAAGAACTCGCCGCCATGGCGCAGTATCAGATGGCTCTCATTTATTCCCGCACCGGCAAACCGGATGACGGCATCAAGATTTTTCGCGCGTTGGCCGATAAGCCGAGCGTTCTAGTGCCGCGGCCGCTGGTGTTGCTGGAACTTGCCGGCGCCCTTCGAGCTTCCAATCCAAAGGAAGCGGCTACAGTTTACCAGCAGATCAAAAAAGAATTTCCGGACAGCCCTATCGCCGAGGAAGCTGATCGCGGGATGGATTTCCTTTCACCGAAATCCTGATTCGCTCTGCACCTGAGCATTTGCGCGGATCAGCCGGAACTATACGGAGCTGGCCCATCGAACAAGTCTACACTCCTACTCCCTGGGCCATGCGCGCGGAGCACTCCCGCGGCCGGCGCTATCCGGAACCCCCACATCCTTACCGCAGTGCCTACGCGCGTGATCGCGACCGCATCATTCATTCCCGCGCGTTTCGCCGCCTCGAAGCAAAAACTCAGGTTTTTACCACGCGCTATTCCGACCATTTCCGCAATCGCCTCACACACACTCTCGAAGTCGCGCAAATTGCACGCACCGTCGCCGCAGCGCTCGGGTTGAACACCGAGCTCGCCGAAGCCCTCGCTCTGGTCCACGATATCGGGCATCCGCCGTTTGGCCATGCCGGCGAACGGCAGCTCAATGAATTGATGCGTGCGCACGGAGGTTCTTTTAACCACAATCTGCACGCGCTACGAATCGTCGAACAATTCGAACAACGCTATCTCGATTTTCCCGGGTTGAACCTCACGTTCGAACTTCGCGAAGGCATCATCAAACATTCACGCGATTATTCCGCCGCCGAGTTTCCGCAGCTCGCGGAATATCTTCTCGATTTGCGCCCTCCCCTGGAGGCGCAGCTGATTGATTGGGTCGATGAGATTGCCTACAACACTGCGGATATTGACGATGCCCTGGAAGCCGAACTGCTCGATCTTTCCCTTTTGCGCAAGGAAGTTTCGTTTTTCGGCGAAGCCTACTCACAAGTTGATTCGGAACATCCCGGTGCGCGTGAAAAACTTAAATTCAATGAAGCCCTAAAGCGCGTTCTGGATTCGTTGGCTACCGATCTCATCGAGAATACGCAGCAGCGCGTCCTCGCCTCTGGTTCCTCATCCGTGGATGACATTCGCCGTGCGCCAAAACGACTCGCGGGTTTCAGCGATGCTGCGACTGCGCGAAATCGAGAACTAAAGCGCTTCCTCTTCGCGCACATTTACAATCACCCTGCCATCACCGAGGACCGCGACCGCTCGGTGAAGTGCCTGGAGGAGCTCTTTATTTATTACCTGAGCCGCAGCGGCTCGATGCCCGCGTCCTATGAGGAGCTAGCACAAATGGAAGAGCGTCACGTCATCGTGTGCGATTACATCGCCGGCATGACCGACCAGTTTCTTCTGCGCCAGCACCACGAACATTTCGGCAGCACGATTCACGATTGAGCAGCCAAATCAGACTAGTCGCATCGATTCCTTGCAGACACGGTCTTCCTACTGCGTGGCCGAAACTTGGAGCGGCTCCAAGAACACGTTATTGAGCGAAGGTGTTGCAGGCAGAGATTGAGCCTGAATCGAATCCCTTGCGAAACCACGTCATACGCTGCTCGGAGCTGCCATGCGTGAAGGAATCCGGATTTACATGGCCGGTCGCCATTTTTTGCAAACGATCGTCCCCGACCGCTGAAGCCGCGCCAAGCGCCGATTCGATGTCGCCCTGTTCGAGGAGACCGCGTTGCTGTGTCGTATGCGCCCAGATTCCAGCGAAGCAGTCGGCTTGAAGCTCCAATTTCACGGAGAGAGGCTTCCTTGCTTGCGGATTTTGTTCCTGTAGTAGTTGCATCTTGCGCTCGATGCCCAGGATATTTTGCACGTGATGGCCGAGTTCGTGTGCCAGCACATATGCCTGAGCAAACTCGCCTGGCGCGCCAAATCTTCGCTTTAGTTCGTCAAAAAATCCCAGATCGATGTACACCCTCTCATCATTTGGGCAATAAAACGGGCCGGTTGCGGATTCCGCTCCCCCGCAACCCGACAGGATGGAATCGCGGAAAAGAACCAGTTTCGCATTGTGATACTGCCTTCCGCTCTGTTGCGGGAGAATCTCCGTCCATGCTTTCTGCGTATCGTCCAGAACAAATGAGACGAATTGCACCATCGGCTTCTCCGCGGCGTCACGCGCCGTATTCGGCCGGCTGGCCATTGGCGGGCGCGAGGTGCCGGCGCCACCGCCGCTGAACAAAGCAAAAAAGTTCGTTTTGAAAACGAGGCTGAGTATCAGCAGAAGAATGGCGCCACCGAAGCCGAGGTGCATTCCGCCGAACTGAAAGCCTCCGCCTCCACCACCGGAATCGTCGCGGCGATCCTCGATATCTTGACTTTCACCGCCTGGCGTCCATTTCATAGCGTGCTCCTGCTTTTGCCATCTAAAGGAATAGTAGCACCGGCCGCTTTGAGCGCGCACTGGGCATAGTGCTAGTGACCACTCATGAAGCGCTTGCGCGGGCGGATATGGCATCCTAGAGTGGCGTAGAGCGGTCCTTCATGATCCCCCGAACGCCAAATCTTGATGCAGTGCTGAACAGCCTGGAGCAAATTTACGGACCGCAGAAGGCAGCGGGCCCCACCGACCCCTACGAAATGATTGTGTACCTGAATTGCGGTTACCCCGCCACGGATGCCTCTTGTTCGAAGGGATTCGACGCCTTGAAGCGGGAAGTTGGACTGAGCCCGAAGGAAATTCTTGCGGCCCCGAAAACTAAGCTCGCGAAGTTGCTGCGGCTCGGCGGAATCGTTCCTGAGCAACGAGCGGAGAGATTGCGTGAAATCGCCCGCAAAGTGAAAGCCGAGTGTGGCGGGGATCTCAAGGCCTTGCTCAAGAAATGGGTCCAGGAAGAAAAAAAACAACCGGGCGGAGGAATTCGCGGCGCAAAGAAAACCCTTCGGGAGTTTCCGGTGATTGGAGAACCGAGCTCGGAGAAAATTCTCCTGTTTTCGAATTTGGCGCCAGTAGCGGCCGTGCCTTCGGGAAACGTGGAGGTACCCGCGCGCCTCTGGTTTGGCAAAGCCGGAAAAAACTATGCAGCGGAATATCGCGCGACGCGTGATATTCTGAACGACGGTTTGCCGCCGACCCTCGCTGCGCGCCAGCGTGCCTACCTCCTTCTGAAAAAGCATGGGCAGCAGATATGCAAACGCTCCAGCCCGAGATGCGAGGTATGCCCGCTGACTGGGCAGTGTGCCTACATTCAATTGCAGGCCGCCGACCGGCACGTCGTCTGATCCCGAATCGCTTTCAAGCTCCATGGGTTCTCAAGAGCTTCGCGCCAGCGTCAAAAAGAGCGTCAGATACCGCTTCAGTTTTTGCGTAATCAAGAAACTTTCCTTCACATGCTGATGTCCGTGTTCGCCGAGTTTTGCCGCAATCTCCGGGTGTGAAAGCAAAAATCGAATTTGGTACGCTGTCCCTTCCACGGAATGCGCGAGCAGCCCGGTGTGTTTGTGAATAATCTGGATCGGGATGCCGCCGACTGCGGATGCCACTACCGGTTTTTTCTTCCATAGCGCTTCGGAAACTGTCAGTCCGAAACCTTCCCGCAAACTCTTCTGAATCACGATGGTCGAAGCCCGCTGCAGTGCGTTGACTTCTAGTGGTGCCCAAGCGGGCAGCTCGATCACTCGAATGTCCGGATCGTTATCCGCCTCCCGCAGTACTTCTTTCAGCACCACCGCGCCCTCGGGATCGTCAGAGGCGCTGCCGCCCGCGAGTACCAGCTGGCAATCGAAATATCGCTTCACAATGCGATACGCGCGGATCACGCCAACGGGATCTTTCAACCGGTCAAAGCGGGAAATCTGCGTCAGAATCGGCCGCTGCGGATCGATCTGGTACCGAGCGAGTGTCTGCGCGATGAACTCCGGCTCGAGTTCTTGATTCTTCTCTGACAATGGATCAATGGCAGGGTAGAAAAGATATTGCGGGATCGGAAGCTGCCGAGAAAATTCGGGAGAAGAAAACATCGCTCCGTCGTAACGCGAAACGAATTTTTCCAGAAAATCCCAGACCGCCCGGTTGGGGTGCGATAGATCAATATGGCAGCGCCACACCCAATGATTTATGCCCGGCCTGCGTGCATCAATCAGCGCTGCCGGTTGGGGATCGTGGATGACGACGAATTCAGAATCAAGAGGCATCGTCGCGCGATTGCGCTCGTTGTAGGCGAGAAAAACCTCAAAATCCTTTGAGTTTGCATGGTACGGCGCACCATGCAGCGCGTTGTGGAATGACTTCGTGACTTCAAAGAAATCTTCGCCGCCTGTCATCACGTTCCACTTCATGTCGAGATCCAGCTCTTCCGCGAGGGGAACCAAGCGATTGAGAATTTCTGCCACACCTCCGCCAACCGCAGTGGAATTGATCATCTCCATGCTGCGGCCGCGCAAGGGCTTCGCTAAAGCGCGCAATTCTTCAATCTCGCCCGCACCCAGAAGTTCCGCATAGTCATCCAGGGGAATGCGCGTAAGGGCCAGCGTGTCGCTCATGCTTTCCTCCTTTCACGGTCAATCAACCGCAGTAGTTTGACGCGCGTGCTGTCCAACGTGTTCGTGTAGATGTCAATGTGGTCCACACTCTCCGCAAGTGTTTTAAGTCCAAGCCCGTCCGCCAGCCAGTGCGAAAAATCGTTGGTCTGCAGCTGCAAGCGCAGCCGCGAGGAAATGAAGTGAAAATAGAAACCCGCGTGGCTGAGATGCGCGATGCCGTCGCGGAACTCGTCCAATGTTCTCGCGCTGCGGCCCAGTGGAGCGGTGACTTCCACGCTCTCGCAAAAGTAAAAACGCTCCAGCGCGGTCTGCGCGGCAAAATTGGGAAACGTGACGCAAAACTCCCCGACAACGCGGCAGAGATCATGCCGCAATGCCGCGATGGAAACGTAGTCGCGAATGTCCAGCGCCGCGAGCTGCTCCGCCAAGTCGTTCCTGTTGGCGTCCGCAAGCACCCATTGCGCGAAATCGTTCGAGAAGCCCTCGGTGAGGAAGTGATGGCTGCCAAGCGTTTGGTAAGTGTGATGAAAAATCGAAGCATCGCTGCAATTCTCAAGTCCCGCCAAGAGTTCCGCGAGCGTTCCTGCCGATTGATTGCCAATTCGCGTGAGATAAGAAACTGTAAAGAATTCGAATGGAGTTTCTGCCGTGTTCATCAAGAGGTTTTCTCCATTTTGGGAAATAGCACGATCTGGTTTAATCATCTCGCTTATGGCGCCTCCACGCGTTCCACGGATTCGACGCGAATCTCCGTGAGATCCGAAAGAAGATTCGCGGCCCAGCGGTAAACGTTGTGCTCGCGGACGTGGTGCCGCATCCGCTGCATTCGTCCGGCTTGTTCGCCCTCCGGCATTTCCAGCGCGCGGTGAATGGACTCGGCGAGCTGGCAGACGTCGTAAGGGTTAACCAACAGCGCATCCGAAAGTTCATGCGCCGCACCCGCAAAAGTGCTCAGGATCAACGCCCCGCGCTCGTCCTCCCGCGAAGCTACAAATTCCTTGGCGACCAGGTTCATCCCATCATGCAGAGAAGTCACCATGCAAAGTGATGCTGCGCGGTAAAAGCGAGTGATCTCTTCGTGCGAATGGTGTTTCTTGCGAAACACGATCGGCTTCCATTTTGAAGTCTGGAATCGCGCGTTGATGCGCGCGGCTTCTACGCTGACTTCGTCCAGAAAATTTCTGTATCGCTCAATGTCCGTGCGGCTCGGCGCGCCGATTTGTACGAAAGTGAATCGCTGCTGGTACGCAGGGTTCATCTCGATAAAACGCTCGATAGCGCGGAAGCGCTCCAGGATTCCCTTGGTGTAGTCCACGCGGTCAACACCCACTCCAAGGAGCGAAGCCTCTACGTTCATCTCCGCACAGAGTGCCGCACGTTCTTCGCCGGCATTGCGCCCTTCGTTCAGCGCGTGTGAATTCTCTGGGAACGCCACGCTGATGGGATACGGCCGTACTCGCGTAAGGTGGCCCTGCCGGTTTACGGCAAAGCGGTCCCACTCGGTAAGCGCTTCCAGAGCGCGGTCCACCGTCTCTAAAAAATTATTGCAGTGCGATTGAATGTGAAAACCGATCAGATCCGCGCCTAGCAGTCCGTCTACGAGTTCGCGTTGCCACGGACAAATCCCAAAAATTTCCGCGTTCGGCCAGGGAATGTGCCAGAAAATCGCCACACGGGCGTCCGGCCGCGCGTCCTTGATCATCCGAGGCAGCAACGCGAAATGATAGTCCTGCACCAAAACAATCGGCGATTCCGCCCCTTCCATTTCCTGCAAGACGGCGTCGGCAAATCGCCGGTTGATTTTCTGATATTGCAGCCAATCCTCGGGACGAAATACCGGGCGTGCGTGCGCAATGTGTGAAAGCGGCCACAGGCCTTCGTTCGAAAAACCCTCGTAATATCCCTTGTCTTCCTCGTCGCTCAGCCATACGCGCCGCAGGGTGTAACTCGGATGATCCGGCGGAACGCGCAGGTGATCGTGCCCATCCACGACTTCGCGGTCAGCGCTGCCGGAGCCGTTAGCAATCCACACTCCATTGCATGCTCGCAGCACCGGCTCGAGCGCCGTAACCACGCCGCTCGCCGGCACGATCACCTGAATCGATTTGTCTTTTTCGCTGAATACGTGCATGTAGGGCTCGCGATTCGAAACCACGAAAAGCGGTTTTTCCTCCAGCTTGCTCCGCAAACTGACTCGCAAGCGCTCCGCCGTCCACAGCGAAGCATTTGAATCCCGCAACCGGGCCTCTTCCTCCGCCACCGCGCGCGCAGTGCTCAAATCATTCGCGAGGTGCTTCACTTCATGATTGATCTGATCGAGGATTTCCACGCTCGAATGAGACGCTATCGCGTTGGTTTGCCCCGTGCGAAGGGTTCGCAGCCAATTTGCCGTGCGCGTGAGCGGTCCAGTGAAAGTCCAGCGCACGAGGACCAACGCCAGTCCCGAAATCAGAATTGTCTGGACCAACGCATTGAGCAGGGAATCGCGAAAGGTCCGCGAAACTTGCATATCGATGTAACTGGTGTCGTGGAAAACAGCCAGCGCGCCCACCACTTCGCCATTACGATGAAGCGGTAGCGCATAAATGTGCACCGGCACATGCGAATCTTCGTTGGCCGCAACGGTTTGTTCCGCGCTCAGGAATTCCCCAGCGCCCGCGTCTTCCAGTGACGCGCGCGTTGCGACACTGGGCCGCAACCTGAAGCCCGGCGTCAGTCCCGGCGTTATCGCTAGCGCGGCGCCCGCACTGCTGTATAGCGCAACACCCTTCAAGTGTTCGCGCTGACCAAATCGCTCTACTAGACGTTGTAAGTTCTTATCCGGCCCGCGATCGAGCAACGGCTCGACGCTTTCCTGAAGACTCTCGCCCAGAATCTCCGCCCGGCGCGAGAGATCATTGCGCAAGGTGCGTTTCTCTGTTCTTACCTGGTAACCCGCGAAAAGAAGAGACACCACCGCAACGCTGACGATCAAGGGCAGGATGATTTTCAGAGTCGTGCGCATCAAGACTCCTCATTTTTGTAATTGAAAAAGACCGCGGGGCTGGGTTGAGCGGCCGCTTTCGAATTGCAATTAACGGTAACCGAGCTTCCGGGTTACCCATGCATTGGTTTGCTAGTACAAGTTCATCCCGGAGGCCGGAGTGACGATGACGCGAACGGCAATGTTCTTACCAGTGTCCGAGCGATACTCGACGGTGGCCTGGGCGCCAACGGAGAGTTTCCCGTCGACCTTCGTTTTGTCATCAACCAGGAATTGAATCGTGTTTACATCCTTGTCTTTCAATACGTCGACAGAGAACTGGGCGTCTCCGACGGATGAGATTTTACCTGACAGTGATTGGTTGTCGGGCGATGGTTGCATGTCATTTGGCACAACCCGGTCAGGAACCGGGGAGGTCCAAGCAGCGACGGTGAAACACAAAGTGAACAAAGTGGCTAGACACAGTACAGTCCGAAATCGCATTGAGCTTCCTCCAAATCTATTTGGACTGGGCCCTTCACAAGGGCACGAACTGAGCCACTCGGCAGAAAATTTCCACATTTCTGCATAACGCATGCAGAATCAGGCAGATAGGCCGATGTATACCCCGCCTAAGAGAAGAGCTTAGATACTAGCGCTATGAAATTCTTTCCTATTCAATGCCACTTCGTGAAGGATTGACCCAGCCGCCTCATGAAAGTAGGATTTGGCTGGAATACTTTTTGGCTAGCCTTTTAGCCAAGAGCAAAGCGAGGGACCAAAGTGTATTGTTCCAAGTGTGGCGGTTGGATGTCTGAGGGCGCAGCGTATTGCTCGAAGTGCGGTCAACCGTTTTCCTTCCCTGTTGCAGCCCCGCGAACGCTATTAGCGCCTAGCCCCGCGGTCCTCCCCGCATACGCCGGAGTAGCCGGCCCTCGCGTAGACTATGCCGGTTTCTGGCTCCGACTCTTGGCGCTTATCATTGACAACGTAATACTGGGGTTGGGTTTTGTTCTAGTCTTGATCCCGCTGATTTTTTTGACGGATTTACACAAACTCCTCGACGACTTCCATCCTGACGAAGACATGAATAACGTCGGCATTGCTATGTTCGCTGGGATCATTCTTGTCGCCGCAACTGTTAGTCTTATCCTTACCTGGCTCTATCACGCGCTGATGGAGAGTTCGAATTGGCAGGCCACACTCGGGAAAAAGGTTCTCGGTCTTGTGGTAACAGACATGGCTGGGCGGCGCGCCAGCTTTGGCCGCTCCACGGGCCGCCACTTCGGCAAGTTGATTACCAATCTCATCCCCGCGTTCCTCGGATACATCATGGCCGGGTTCACGGAGAAGCGGCAAGCGCTCCACGACATGATGTCGGGCTGCCTCGTGCTGCGTCGAAGTAGTTAAAAAGAAGGCCTTTAAGCAGAAAAAAGACTTCCCCTTGCTACCCCAATAGGGTGTCCAAAAGTGGACAGACGCCTCGCATACTCGTATACGAATATGACTGTGCCTTGCTAGCTGCATCAGAGAGTATGCAAATGCCGAACCATTGCCCGTCGTGCCAAAGCACAAACATCAGTCGATCGAAGCGCAGGGGTCTGTTTGAATCCATGGTTTTCAAGGTGATCCATGTTCGTCCTTACCGCTGCCTGTCATGTGATTTGCGGTTCTTTCGCCGGGCCCTCATTCACCAGCACACGGTAACTCCAGTAGCCACAACCGACATCCGTTCAAACATCCGAGGAGTTCTGTCCGTCTTAGCTGGCAGGGAGAACTCCGACGCTCCAAGTTTGGTAGTACCCAGGACTGCTGGGAGCATACCTGCTCTCGAGAAGCGCTAGGAGCAGCAACGATGGCCACCCAAGCTGTACCGCGGATGCAAGGCAGGGAAGACAGTTTGATACGAGCGGGCCAGAATGGCGATCCTCACGCGCTCAATACTCTCTTTCACCGCCATCAGCAAACACTTTTTCGCTCTGCTCTCGGCATCATGGGCAATCCACAGGATGCGGAAGACGCCTTGCAGGATGGTTTGCTCTCTGCCTTTCGAAACTTGAAAAGTTTTAACGGCCACTCACAATTTTCAACCTGGCTCACGCGAGTCGTAATCAACGCCGCCCTCATGCGCCGTCGCAGCCAAGCAGTGCGTCCTGCGCCCGCGGCCGCCCAACCAGTCGGCATCAATGAACTTCCGATTGTGGAGCGTTTGGTGTCCCCGGCCCCCGACCCCGAGCAACTCTTCAGGCGTTCGGAGATTCGCGGGATCATCAAAGACCACCTCGATGAACTCACCCCGATTCTGCGAACTGCGTTTGTCCTGCGTAAAGTGCGGGAGTACAGCACCAGCGATACCGCTAGAATATTGCGAGTATCCGAGGAAACTCTAAAGAGCAGGTTATTGCGCGCCCGCCGCGAGCTTGCCAAGCGCGTAAATCGAAGTCTTCTGCAGGGCATGAACTCTCGCCCTGGTAACGAATATGAGCCATGAGGTGCAGGACGGAAGTAAGTCAGTGATGTGCGCGGGAATCTAGAACGTCAGAGGCGAATTAGATTACGGGAGAAGCCTCATACTACGGTTTCTCTTTGACGTGCCGCCATCACAAGTTAGAAATCCATCACACATGTCAAGGGCTGCATACCGCAATCTACGTTTCTTCTGGGGCAGCCAGACTGTTCACAACACTATGTACGCCTTCGACCGATTTCGCCGTCTTTTCCGCCAGCAGTTTTTCCGCACGCGATAACACTGTGCCAGTCAGCGTAACGACGCCCTTATCGGCGTGGACTTGCACCGTCTTCAGGGGAATTGCCTTCGTCGAATAAAGTTCAAATTCGACCCGTCGCGCCAGCTTATCGTCAGCACTCTCCGGCACTGCTTGAGCATCCTCGACGCTCAAATTATCAGTCAGCCCCTGTACGCCCGGAACCTGCCATGCGATTTGCTCGGCTGTATATTTCTGATTGGTGGTTTGAACGGTTCCGTTAAGAGCCACCGTACGGTTTTTTACCACCGTAGCGATGTGTTTCTCGGCTAAATCCGTGTTCTTCGAAAGCGCATCGGTGACCAGCGTCTGGATTTCCAGATCCGCCACCCGCTCACCAAGGTGCTCCCGATCGGGATTGCGCTCCGTTGCCGCGTTGACACTCAGATTGTTGTGCACTTGTTTGACGCTCGACGTATCTTGAGCGATCGCCCCGGCGACTGTTTTCACTTGCTCGGAAGGCACTTGGCCCTCCAGGGTAACTTCCCCCTGGCTGGTTGCCACCTTGATGTCGAAGGGAGATACATGTTTCGAAAGCAACAGGGCCGTGCGCACCCTGGATGTCGTCGCCGCGTCTTCCGTTGATTCCTTAATGGAAGAAAACGCGTTCTGTACCGACGAGTTTCTCGTGGACAAGAAGTAGACCACTCCCACCACAAGCACCAGAAGAACGAGTACACCAGCCGCCCTGCTGGAACCCTTTTCACCGTTTCTAGAAAATTTCAACGCTTCCTCCCATGACACTTCTTTAGCCGCGTTCTGCGTTTACTTCGGGACCTGCCAACCTATCAGGGTAGAAGAGGCCTGGACTCGTGTCTGTCCGGTCCAGGACACATTTGCATTTATTGGGCATGTTTATTGCGCCAGTGGGAATGGAATGGGTGGAACCACGCGCAATTTTGGCAAAATGGCTCAGGACGTGACGAGCATTCCGATCGCTGCCGCTGTCATAACTCCAAAGGTGGCCCAGCCTAAGTACCTGAGCAGCGGCGAATTCACGCGCTCGCCCATAACTTTGTGGCTGCTGGTTAGAAGAATTACGAGCAGGATCAGCGGCGGTGCCAACAACCCATTGATGACCGCCGACCAAAACAGCATTTTTACCGCGTTAAGGCCAGCGAAATTAAGCGCCAGACCCAACGCCATGGCAACAGCCATCACCGCGTAGAACTTGCCTGCTTTTCTCGGTTTGTCGGCCATGGACCCGCGCCAGGCCGCTCCTTCGGCAACCGCATAGGCGCACGATCCAACTAACACCGGGACGCCCAGCATCCCCGTACCGATCAGACCCACCGTGAAAAGCAGATAGGCTCCATTGCCCGCAAGCGGTCGCAGCGCTTCAGCCGCTTGCCGGGCCGTAGTGATGTCAGTCTGTCCATGTGCATGCAATGACGCCGCAGTAGTCAGAATGATGAAATACATAATGAGATTAGAGAAAAACATTCCGGCGATGGTGTCAGCACGCGCTGTCCTTAATTCTGCAATTGTCGCGCCCTTGCTCTGCCCAGGAGTTCGGCCCGTGGCACGTTCTTCCTCCACTTCCTCCGCGGCCTGCCAAAAAAACAGATAAGGAGAAATTGTCGTGCCCAGAATTGCCACCAGCACCGCCAAAAATCCCCGTGACCACTCCAGATGCGGCACAAACGTCACCGCTAGCGCCTGCCGCCAATCAACGTGGGCGTAAAATGACGCCAACACGTAGGCAAATAATACCAGCGTCAGCCATTTGAAAATCTTCGCGATCAACGTATACGAAGTCCAAAACAGTAGCACCAGGATGAATACTGCATAGAAAGGAACCCAGATTAGCGGCCGAATTCCTGTGATGAGTTGCGTGGCCTCTGCCATGCCACCGAGATCCGCCCCGATGTTGATGACATTTGCGACCACCAGAATCGAGCAGGCTCCCCACAGCACCCAGCGCGGATAATTCATCCGCACCGACGCCGCCAGACCGCGTCCCGTGACCATTCCCAGCCGCGCGCACATGAACTGTACCGCCGCCATCAACGGAAACGTCAGCAGTGCTATCCACAGCGTGGCGTACCCGTAGGACGCTCCAGCAACTGAATAGGTGGAAATCCCCGATGGATCATCGTCCGCCGCGCCGGTGATCAGCCCGGGTCCAAGGAAGGCGAAGGACCTCTTTAGAAGGTTTCCCTCTTTGCCCTTTTCAATAGTTTTTGAAGGGATTTTCTTCCTCGCCGTCATTTAGGTTCGAAAGTGCCTGAGCGCAAGATGCCTACACACCGACATTGTGAGGCTCCGCGTCCCTGAATTCCTAATGAGCAAGGAATACCCATGAGCGTCGCAAGAAAACCGAATTCCGTCGAACCACTACGCCGCAGGATCTTTCTGACGAGTCGCTTTCACACCGGACAGTATCCCAACTCCCAGAAGCACGATCGCGCCTACCGCAATCCAATGCCCCGGCATATGCACCAGGTACGCCCCGTAAATCAACCCGCCAATCAAGATCGCAAATCCAATCGCGTATATTCCAAACGACATATTCACCTCCTGGAGTCCAACGCCGAGCCAACCAGTTACGAATTTTCATCGCTCGCAAGAGAGCAGCCCGAACCGCGGCTGCTCTCCGTTCTTGCGTCAATCAACTCCGCCGCTCTACTGTGAAGAGCTGGCTTTCTGATTTTTGACCTGCAGGTCATTTACCACCTGCTTTACGTTAGGCACTCCGTTCGCAACTTTTTCCGCATGGTCGCGTTTGTTTTGTGAGTTCACTTCGCCGCTCAGCGTGACTACGCCGCTTTTTACGTTGTATTTGACGTTGTCGTGCATCTTGTTCTGGATCAGCGCTGCATCCAGATTCTGCTCGATCCCTTTGTCCAGATCGGAATTCACGGCCTTCGCTTCTTTTTCTACGCCAACAGGAAGCACCGCAATCTGATCCGCAACAACCTGCGAGCCTGCATACGACTTCGCCAGCGATTCCGCTTGTGCCTTATCGCCCTCGCTGCCCACTTGTCCGCCCAGCGTCACGATGCCCTTGTCCCGGTCCTGACTGACCGACACGTCCTTGAATCCCGCTTGATCGAGCGATTTGCGAATACTGTCGGTAACATCCGGCGATTTCGCTGCCGTCCCCGAGCATCCCGCCACCACTCCAACCGCGAGCAGTGCCAATACCGTTATCGAAAATTTGAGTATTTTCATGTTTCTCCTTTGCGTAAATCCTATGGAACCTCGCGAGCCACTCGACCGAATGCCTAGCTCGTCTTGCCGTTGCAACCCTGATGTTCGCAATGGCAATCGATATCAGGAGTCTTCTCCATCGCCTCACACGCTGTACTGCAATATTTACCCGTGGTTGCCTCGCACGAACAAACCGGGTGCGCGCATTTCTTTGCTATATCCGTTGTCATGACTGTCTCCTGCTTCGATTCGGTAGGTTTTCGACTCCAGGTCGTATCGTAGATGCTTCGTCAAAGCATTGCTGTCCACTTAAGTACACATCCTTACCCACCTGGTACTAGGCAGCCCCGGTTACAAACAGGGTGCAAAATCCCTCAGGATTCCACCCCCTTTCCTTGACTTGGCGCGAACGCGACTCAATAATGGTAAAGCATGAGCGTACGCGCCGGAGGCGCTGAAGAGATGTTCCTTGACGTTAAGGAATTGGCCGTCCGCAAGCTGCGCATCCGGAAGACCTATGCTCCGGGCAGCATCGATTTCCATTCGGCAGAGATCAAGCAAGTCGAGCCCTTGGAAGTCACGGCCACGGCAGAATTGCTCGAATCGCAGATTCGCATCGAGGGTAGCCTCGAAACGAAGATCGAACTCGTGTGTGCGCGCTGCCTCGAGCCCGTCGTCGAAGATGTCAGCCGGGCCTTTGACCTGTTCTACGCTCCGCTCCCGAAGGACGAGAAGCCGACCGTCGACCAGCTGAAAGACGACGACACCGAGATTGGATTTTACGAAGGCGAAGGACTCTTCTTGGCCGACGTGATCAAGGAGCAGGTGCTTCTGGCGCTTCCCCTAAAGGTAATCTGCCAGAGCGACTGCCGGGGGCTGTGCCCGAATTGCGGCGCGAACCTGAACCACGAAGAATGCCGCTGTGAGACCCACGCGACGGACCCTCGATTGGCTCCTCTCGCGCGCCTCAAGCAGGACTGGCTCAAGAAACAATAGTTTTCCGGGCGCGAAGCCCCATATAATCCGCCCAACGCGGCGGGACTGAGGAGTATTACTATGCCTAACCCAAAACGACGCCATTCCAAACGGCGCACCAGCACCAGGCGGGCCAACGACTTTTTGACCAAGCCTTCTCTGGCCAAGTGTCCGAATTGCCACGAAATGAAACAGCCGCACCAGGTTTGCCCTCATTGCGGACACTACAAGGGCAAAGCGGCGCAAGAAGCAGCGTCTTAAGGATTTCGAGTCTTTCTCGTTTAGCCTGCGGACAAAAATCCCATGATCACTATCGCCGTTGACGCCATGGGCGGAGACCACGCGCCCCGCCCCGAGGTCGAAGGCAGCGTGCTGGCCGCGCGGGAGTTCGGCGTGCGCATTTTGCTCGTGGGCCAGCCGCAGAATGTGCGTGCGGAGCTGGCGAGACACGCTTCACCTAATCTGCCGATTGAGATCGTGGCGGCCAGCGAAGTCATCTCCATGCAGGATCACCCGGCGCAGGCCTTTCGCCGCAAAAAAGACAGCTCGGTGCATGTCGCGGCGCGGCTGGTGCGAGAAGCCAAAGCCGATGGCATGGTCAGCGCAGGCAACACCGGCGCCGTAATGACCGTGGCGAAGTTCTTACTCGGTACGCTGGAATCTGTCGATCGCGTTGCATTAGCCGCGCCGTTTCCCAATGCTAAGGGCGGCGTTTCGGTATTGCTGGACGTAGGCGCTAACGTTGACTCGCGACCCGAGCATCTGGTGCAATTCGCCGTGATGGGCGAGGTTTATTATCGTGCGACGTTTGGCAACAAGCGCCCGCGCGTCGGATTGCTCTCCGTCGGCGAAGAAGAAATCAAGGGCAACGAACTGACCCGCGAGGTTTACACGCGCTTGAAGAAAAGTCCGGTGCATTTTGTCGGAAATGTCGAAGGCGGCGATCTTTTTTCCGGAGCCGTGGATGTAATCGTCAGCGATGGATTCGTGGGCAACATCGCGCTGAAAATTTGCGAAGGCCTGGCGTTCCAGATTTTCGGCCTGCTGAAGAAGTCCATTAACAGTTCACTGGTTTCGCAGGTAGGCGGTCTGCTTTCGAAAGGTGCCTTCAAAGCATTGAGCAAGACCATTGATTACACGGAGTACGGCGGCGCGCCTCTGCTTGGCGTGCGCGGCGTTTGCGTAATCGGGCATGGCCGTTCGAACGCCAACGCCATAAAAAACGCCATTCGCGTGGCCGCCGGACTCGCCCGCGCGGGCATGAACGAAAAAATCGAACAGGAGCTCTCCGCCGCAGCGGTCGTCGCGTGACGGCGCGAGTAAAGGAATAACGATGGGCAAAGTCGCATTCGTGTTTCCGGGACAAGCTTCGCAATACCCGGGTATGGGCAAAGAGCTGGCGGAGAAATATCC
>JBGPDI010000090.1:0-19519 GCA_041482215.1 Candidatus Acidiferrum sp.
ACTCGCCGACCTGCCTGCGCAGGCAGGCCGTTGCGTTTCTCGCGGCCAAACCGCAAAATCGCTTCCTCAAGTGTCAAGACAGCAGGATTCAAAGGGTCTCCATGCGGGCCGAAAAATGAAAGTGATCTCGATTAAACAGTTAGTTTATCACGCACACGAGCCTCGGCGCCCGCGGGCCATCCGCCAACAATGAGATCGCACAAGGCTATTCGCGCCATTGTGGGAGTCCTTCTCTGCGCCGTCGGACTGTGGCTGGCTTTGCCCAATCCCTATCGCGAGCGAACCTATCTTATTGACGCTGCGGGCTGCCGCCTCGAAACCACAATGGTCGAAAAGCAAGGCGCCGTTGCGCAAGGCTCAGTGATTCTTTTCCACGGAATCTCTGCCAACAAGAAAATAATGTCCTACCTCGCACGCGGTTTCGCCGAACAGGGCTTGCGCGTTTACGTTCCCGATTTGCCGGGCCACGGGCGGACTCCCGGGCCATTCTCTCCCGCCCGCGCGGAACAATGCGGCGAATCACTGCTCCGCGAACTCCTCGCGCGCGGAGCGATCACCGCCGATCACACGATCCTTGCCGGCCATTCCATGGGAGGCGCCATCGCTGAGCGCATCGCATCCCGTGTTCCGGTCGCAGGCTTGATCGCCATCTCACCCGCGCCCATGAGCGCAGCCCATGGAGTCTCTGCTGAAAAACTTCTCTACACCGATCCTCCGCCACTGCCCGCTCATTCTCTGGTGATGGTTGGCTCACTTGAACTGGAGTCCATGCGCGGCAACGCCGCCGACCTGGTCACCGAGCGTCAGGATGGCACCGCGAAATTCCTGGAGCTTCCCGGCGCCTCACACGTCAGCATTCTTTTCAAGGGCACTGCGATGCGCGCGGCGCAGGACTGGGCAGCGCAAATTCTTTCTTTGTCTTCCTCCCCTGCTCTCCCTTCACATCGCCCGCTCATCGGAGCGTTGGCCGGCTTCGCAGGAATTTTGCTGCTCGCAGGACCATTTCTCCGGGAAGCGTGCGGAAATGGCAGCAGCCAGGAACGTCCCTCGACCGTGCCCATCATCACCACACCGCGGCTCTTCGTGGAATTCGCCGCCACCTCGCTACTGATGGTGCTCGTCTTGCGGCTTGGGATTCCATTGAAAGCAATCCGCCTCTTTCAGGGCGACTACCTTGCGAGCTTTCTCCTACTGCTTGGAGCGCTGCTTCTGACGCTGCATTGGAGTTCCGTGCGAAAAGCGCTCGCGAATTCCTCTCGCCACGTTCTCGCTGCAATACTAGCGGGAATTGTTCTGTTTATTCTCCTTTCTGCGTGGCTTGATTTGACGTTTTCCGAAGCCTGGCTGACTGCAGCGAAATGGGCACGCTTCCCTTTCCTGGTACTCGCGCTCTTTCCCTACCTGCTCGCGGAAGAAACGCTCCTCGGGCCCGTGGCGATCAGAAAGCGATGGCGCAGACTGGCGCTTGCTTTGTCTTTGCGACTCATTTCCTGGGGCGCGCTGATGGCCGGCGTCCTCGTTCTACACAACGGAGAAATTCTGATGGGGCTCCTTGCTCTATACCTGGGACTGTTCAATTTGCTACAGCGCAGTGCTATGGATATTGTGCACATTGAAACCGGTTCGGCGGCGGCAGCAGCCTTGTTCGGTGCTATACTTCTCGCGGGCTTTTGCCTGGTGATCTTCCCCCTCACCTAAGGACCTGTCAGTGCTGCACCTTGTGGCGGGAATTCCGCGCCCAGGGGCGGAATTGAAAGCTCTCAGCGAGACACGCTCATGGCTCAGATAGCAATCGTCGGCGGTGGACCGTCCGGCGCAATGTGCGGTGAACAGCTCGCTCGCGCGGGGCATAAGGTCAATCTTTTTGACGAGCATCTCGCCTGGGAAAAGCCCTGCGGCGGCGGCCTTACGCACAAAGCCATTCAGTGCTTTCCTTTTCTGCTCGATAATCCGTATCCCAAAAAATTGGTGAATTCCGTCGAGTTGATCAGCAGCGACGAACAACACGCCACGCTCGACATGCCCCATCCCATCGTCATCTATTCGCGCACGGTGCTCAACGGCCTGCTCCTCGATCGCGCGCGCGAAGCCGGTTGCAACGTGCAGCGCTCACGCGTGATGAGCGTGGACACCTCAACCGTCAAGCCGCGCTACTGCGTGGATGGCGATTGGCACGAAGCTGATTTTCTCGTTCTCGCCGCTGGCGCGCGCAACCAACTAGTTCCCGAATCGCGCCCTTTAGAACGCGACGAACTGGAGATGACCCAGGGTTATTTCGTCCCGCAAACCAGCGACTCCATTACCATCAAATTCCTCAAGAATTTTGAAGGCTACATCTGGTCTTTCCCGCGCTGCGATCATCTCTCTGTCGGAATTTGCGGCAGTATGGCGTCGCATACCAGCGCGGAGCTGCGCGGCCATCTGCAAACTTTCGTGGAGAAGCACAGCGTCCAAACGGAAGGCGCAAAGTTTTACAGCCACGTCCTGCCCTCACCGAAAGAGCGCACGCTTTCCGAACGCAGTGTTATCGGAAAGAATTGGGCGCTCATCGGAGATGCCGCTGCGTGGGTCGATCCCCTCACTGGCGAAGGTCTCTTTTACGCGATTCGATCCGGCGAATTGCTCGGGCGCTCGCTAGCAGAGGGCTGCCCTGAAAAATATCCGGCTTGGGTGAAAGCTACTTTCTGCGCCGAACTTGAATTCGCCGCCCGCATCGTGCGCCGTTTCTATCGCGGATCGTTCCTCGGCAGCGCCGTCACCACCCGCATGGTGCAATTCATGCGCCGCAGCCCAGTCTTCCGGCAATTGATGGGCGACCTTTTCAGCGGTACCCAGGATTACACCAGCTTGAAGCGCCGCCTCTGGGGCCATCTCGGAATCACCGTCAGCGAATTTATTTCCAGCGTGTTGAGCCTTGAACGTCCCGCCCGCGCCAGTGCACCACGCGTGGGAGTCTCCGGCGACTAAGCTTCGCAAATTTCTCCGATCTAATTTCCAAATATAGTCGAACAGTCCCAGCCGGCATCCAATCTCCGAGGTATACTTCCTTCTTCCCATTATGGCCACCGAGAACGCACCCAAGTCTCCATCCAAAAGTGAAAAGCGAAAAAACGCGTGGAAAAGCCTTCCCGACGTTTGGGCATTGATGAAGCCACGGCGTGGGCTGCTGGCACTCGGCTTCGTGCTGATGGCCATCAATCGCGTTGCCGGTCTGGTTCTTCCCGTCTCCACTAAATATTTCGTGGACAACGTGATTCTCCACCGTCAGGTGCAACTCTTGACGCCGATTGTCCTTGGCGTTCTCGGTGCGACGCTTATTCAGGGCCTTACCTCCTTCAGCCTCACGCAGCTGCTTTCCAAATCCGCGCAAAAAATGATCACCGACCTGCGCCGCAGAGTGCAGGCGCACATCGGGCGCCTGCCGGTCTCCTACTACGACGCCAACAAAACCGGAGCGCTCGTTTCGCGAATCATGAGTGACGTGGAAGGCGTTCGCAATCTGGTTGGAACGGGCCTCGTCGAATTTGTCGGCGGCCTCATGACCGCGGTGATCGCGCTCGTCTACTTGCTGCATACCAGCGTTGAAATGACGGTCGTAGCATTCGCGATTCTGCTCGTCTTTGGATTTGGAATCAGCCGCGCCTTCAAGACCATTCGCCCGATTTTCCGTGCGCGTCCAAAAATTACGGCTGAAGTTACCGGGCGGCTGACCGAGTCCCTTGGCGGAGTGCGCGTCGTGAAGGGTTATCACGCCGAGGAGCGGGAAGAAAAGATATTTGCCGGCGGTGTGCAGCGACTGCTCGAAAACGTCTTAAAGACTTTGACGGCAACCTCGCTGATGAGCCTCTCCGGTTCCATGTTGCTGGGCATGGTCAGCGTGCTGATGCTGGAGTTCGGCGGTCACAAGATGCTTGCCGGAACGCTGACTCCCGGCCAGTGGTTCGCCTACAACGCCTTCCTTGCGTTTCTGATTGCGCCCGTTTTTCAAATCGTCGCCATCGGCACGCAAATCACCGAAGCCATCACCGGACTGGAGCGCACGCGCGAAATCCTGAACGAAAAACTGGAAGATGATGAGCCCGGCCGCACGGAGACACTCGACCGCGTGAACGGCCTGGTTGAAATGGAAAGTGTCAGCTTTGCCTACGATTCGCGCAAGGAAGTTCTGCACGACGTAAGCTTCCGTTCGCAGCCGGGAACCGTTACAGCGCTCGTCGGCCCTTCCGGAGCCGGCAAATCGACCATCATCGGCTTAATCGCCGCGTTTTATGTGCCTTCGCACGGGCGCGTTCTCGTTGATGGAGTGGATCTCTCCACCGTCAAGCTGAATTCTTACCGCACGCAGCTTGGCGTCGTGTTACAGGAAACTTTTCTTTTCGACGGCACGATTCGTGAAAATGTCGCCTTTGCCCGCCCTGCCGCCAGCCAGGAAGAAATCCTCGCCGCTTGCCACATCGCGCGCGTGGATGAATTCGCCGAATCCTTCGAACACAAGTACGACACTGTCGTCGGCGAACGCGGCGTAAAACTTTCCGGTGGCCAGAAGCAGCGCGTCTCCATCGCTCGCGCCATTCTCGCCGATCCGCGAATACTGATCCTTGACGAAGCCACCTCCAGCCTCGATTCGGAATCGGAGGCGCTCATTCAGGAGGGTCTTCGTTACCTGATGCGCGGACGTACCACTTTCGTAATCGCCCACCGCCTCTCGACTATCCGTCGCGCCGATCAGATCCTCGTCGTGGAAGCCGGCCGAGTCATCGAACGCGGCACCCACGAAACTCTTTACGCGCTCGGCGGCCGCTACTATGACCTGTACACCAAACAGCACGCCGTCGAAGCCAATCTCTTCCTCGCCCCCGGTGAAGGCAGCGATTCAGAAGACTCTCGCGGCGCCGAAACGCAGCCCGGCTCCAACGGCCGCGGCGAAGCCGCTATGCCAGACGCCATCCGCATCATTCGCGGCCAATCCCGCTAGCAATATCTTTCTCCCAGAAAAGAAAAAGCGCGGCAACCTCGCCGCGCTCTTTTGCTCGACTTCAATTCCAAAAACGATCAGGCCGTGGGTCGGCGCACAATCAATTTCTTCATCGCCGCCGGTGGCAGCAGAGTCGCCATCTTTCGAATCATCGCCAGCACCAGCCGCTTGTCACCATCCGAAAGCGTCGTGCTGTACTTCTTGATTTCCGCCAGGAAGCGAATTTCGTCCTGCGAGAGCTCCCCCAGCGCTTTCTGAGTTTCACGGTCGCGTGGCGTTTCGGTGCCGGGGAAAAAATCCGCCAGCGAAATGTCCATGGCTTCCGCAATCTTGGCAAGCGTTTCGAGCGATGGCACGGTATGGCCGTTCTCGACGCGCGATAGGTAGCAGCGCAATAACCCCGTGCGGCGCTCGATGTCGCCCTGCGACAAGCTCCGCTGGCTGCGATAACTCTTGATGACTTCTCCGATGTTTACTCTTGGCTTTTCTTTTGGCATGGTCTCTCCACGTGAGGGAGTAGCTTACTCACTAACAGTAGGAGTGGCAAGGGGGGTTTTGTAGCGCATGGTGCCAATCCGTCAACGGGCTGAGGAAAATGCGCTTAGAACCTATCTTTGTGTCGGACCCACAGTTACCGGGTCCTGCAGCCGGAATTCCAGCAACGTTTCGCTCGGCACTTTCACCTGCTGGCCGCGCGTGAACACTTGCACGCCAGCGCCCGCCGCCGAGCCCGCCCCCGCGCCGATCGCCGCGCCTTTGCCACCGCCGGCGATCGCGCCGATGATCGCGCCGGCCACCGCGCCACCTGTCACTTTCTTCGCAGTATCAGAGCCGCGGCCCTTCCCTTTCAGGCTGTAGTCGCTGCTGACAATCGGGTACTCCTTACCATCGATCACCAGGCGTGTCAGCTCCAGTTGCAGCTCCGAGCTGCCAGCCAGGTGCCCCGCTTCCTTGGCCTCGGCAAGCCGTCCGTAAATGTCGGCGCCTCTCCGCGCCACCAGGGAATTGCCGACATACAAATCGGTCTCCAAACTGGCGTGGAATCCATCGCCAACATGGTTCTTTGACGAGTCCACCCCGTCGATCATCCGTATCAATAGAGACTGTCCTGCAGGAATCGTAATGTTATCGCCATTGTTGCCGTTGTCCGCGCTTGCCAGGCTGTTTGCCGGCACGGCGGACTGCGCCATCGCCGCGGGTGCCGCGGGAGCAACCGCTGGAGCCGGCGCCGCCGGTGCGGTTGGAGCCACTGCTGGCGCGGAATACTCAGAACTGCCCGTGAACGTCAACGCCACAATGTCCACCGTCTTGAAAGTCTGCACTTCGCCGTTCAGATCGAACCGCATCACGGCTTGTGTGCCGCCGAGATATCTCCCTTTCAAAACGCGCCCATCTCTCAATTCCAAAGTATCCGCAGCCGCAGCGCCTACAAAAAACAGCCCCAGCGCAAACACCAATGAAAATCGCTTTGCACTCATCGTGATTTCCTCTCACCACCGGAACCTACGATTCCGGCAGGCCTCCATGCCTATTCCCTGCGCCAAACGCCCAGCCGAGATTCTACAGCATTGGATGAGGAAGACGCCCTGAATGGTTGCGCAAAAGTCTATCTTGGGAAAATCCGGAGGGAGATAGAAAACAGAAGAGGGGCCAGCGCATCGGAAGTGCTGGCCCCTCCCTTGTTACTGCACGGTTATAGTGACGGAGGTCGAATGGATGAGATTACCGGAAGTCCCGGTGACCATCACCGTGGTAGTGCCTCGCTGCGTCCCATTCCCTGCGTTAGTAGTGTAGTTGGAGTTGTAGCCGCAGCCGCCCGCTGCGAACACGCCCGCCGAAGCGATGATGAATCCAAAGCCATAGGCAAGGCGGCGGATCCGCTGCTTCCCGGCGCGATGCCGATATCCGCCAGAACGAGCAAGGAACAAAGCGAACAATCCAAGCGCGGTAATCAGTAAATATGCCGCGTACCTGGGCGTCCGAGGGTTGGCCCTCGCCACCAACACACCTGGGTGGTAGACCGAGGAGTTCGTCGTAATCTTCATAGTGGACGTCATCGTGCCGCCGCTGGCGGGCGTGACGGACGTCTGTGTGAAACTGCACGTCGAATTAATTGGCAGTCCGGAGCACGAAAGGTTTACGGCGGCATTGAATCCATTAAAACCGCTGAGCGTAACCGTGAACGGGGCTGATTGCCCTGCGTTAATGGTCGTTGTTGCCGACCCTGCACTGATGGTGAAATCGGGAACCGTCGCCGGTGCCGTCTGCGGAGTGATGGATGCGAACAGGCCATGCTTTTCATCCGCGAGGCCAGCGGTAATGAAGAGTGTGTTGGGATCGCCACTCATGCCGCTGGGGTCGAAAAGCAGATTCCACAGAGTCGAAGTTGTGATTACCGCGCCATTGGAATCTTTCAGTTGACCCAGAAACGCTCCCGTACCCAGGTTGAAGGCATTGATCGTGCCGTCCCCGAAGTTGCCGACAAGCAGCGCCCCTGGAAAAGACCCGAACGTTGCGGGTGCAATGGTTACTCCCCAAGGAGCGTTGAGCGTTCCTCGAGAAGCGATGCGGCGAATGAAACCGCCATTGGCATCGAATAGGCTCACGAATCCAGCACCGGGTGCGTGGATCGGATCATGTTTAAGGGCATCCTGCTGTGCGAACGTCACCACCACCTGGTTGTTGGCGATAACCTGAATGCCAAATGGGGCAAACCCGGCTGGGAGGTCCGGATCTACAAACGGGCTTCCGAACAGAGCCGTGGGACTGAAACTGGCGTTGTATGCCTCCACATCTCCAGAGTTGAAATTGGTGGCTAGAACGAAATCACCCGAGTCATTCTCAATAATCGCAAGCCCTTTATAAACCGCTCCCATCGCGGAATTGTCTACCGCGAGGATGGGGTCATCCGTGCCATTCCAACCGGAGATCGTTCCGTCCTCGGTGGCGAAGATGAAATGGCTCGATTTCTGATTGACGTTGAAACCGGCAGTTACGCCGTTGATGCGATTGGCAACGATTCCCGTGGGTGTGGATTGATTGGAGCTGCCCCGGGGTGCCGGCACAACGAAGGTTTTCTTCAGCAAACCCGTGCGGTCAAAGAGCCTCGCGGTTCCGCTATTGTTGCTGGAGATCCAGAAAGCCTGCCCGGGAAAGAAGGCAACGCCCCAGGGATTGAGTAAATCCGGGTCGGTGTTCGTTGCCAGGCCGGGGGTATCCGAGACCAGGTTGGTTTGCTTGAAACTGTTGGTTTGAGCGTATACCGGCGAGCAGGAAAGAATGCTCGCGCAAATCGCTCCAAGTAAAAGACTGCGTAATCTTTGCATGAAAAGATCAATCTCCTCGTTGAGTTAGGGCAGGCGTTACCGCTTGTGCCTCAGTGTTCCCTTTCTTAGACGCGCGAAGTTCGCCGGGAATAAATCACGCGTGGCACAAGTCTTTCTAAATGCATAGCGGCCAGAGACAAAAGGACTTACCAAGAGAACTCATGGATTTGAGAAATCGAAATGTCGGGCGTTCCGGGGTTCGAAGCCACGGATGCCACAGGATGGAAAATGAAAGACAGTGAATCCGTGGCACTAGCAGCGCGCTTCGGCGCTTTTGAAGTCAACTTCCCGTCGCGCGAAATCCGCAAACATGGAATGCGCATCCGCATGGAAGAAAAGCCATTCCAGATTCTCGAACTGCTTCTCGAGCATTCCGGCGAAGTTGTAACCCGAAGCACGCTCCGCGAAAAACTCTGGCCTGACACCGTTGTCGGCTACGAGCATGGGCTTAATACGGCCGTCAACAAGCTTCGCGATTTACTGGGCGATTGCGCGCGAAGTCCCCGGTACATCGAAACGCTTCCCCGTCTTGGCTATCGCTTCATTGCTCAGCTGATGCAACCGGGGAAGCCTGTGGCGGCAGGCAAGAGAATGCTCCTCGTTCTCCCCTTCGAAAATATGGGTTGTGAAATCGATCAGGAATACTTTGCCGACGGCTTGACGGACGAGATGATCTCCCGCCTCGGGAGGCTGAATCCCAAACGGCTGGGCGTTATCGCCCGTACTTCCGCAATTCAATACAAGGGCACAAAGAAATCTATTGGAGAAATCGCCGGAGAGTTGAACGTTGATTGCGTACTTGAAGGCAGCATTCGCTGCGATGGCGAGCGTTTGCGTATTACCGGCCAGTTGATCGAAGTACGCGACCAGACCCATCTATGGTCAGCTAGCTATGACCGCGATCTGCGCGACGTGCTCGAACTCCAAAACGATGTCGCGCGCCGCATCGGAAAAGCCTTGGCACCCGAACTTTTGCGCGACTAAGGTGCTGTCGGCTCCACGTTCCAGCCTTCTACCACAAGCTCGGGACTGGCCCCATCAAGTGCAGCAGAATTAAATCCCGCTGTCACGGTCCTTTTTTCGCCCGGCAGCAGAGAAAAATAGTTATCACTCCAAAGCACTGGCACCACGTCATCACCGCCCTTGCCTCGTGTAATCCGAGGGTGCACCATGAACGCCACTCCGTCGCCCTTGTTTTCTACCACCACCATGAAGAAGGTGCTACTTCCGCGCTCGCGAATCATTTTGCTGACCGCCACTTTTGCGGTGGGCAGATTGCTTAGCCCCGTGAGGTCGGCGAATTCCTTCTGCGGTGTATAGACTGTATCGCTTCGATTGGCCCAGTCGAGCGTGTCGGCCTTCGTTGACAGCCAGTAGAAATTCTCGCTCACCAGCTTCCCCGCCGCATCGTGCAGCTCCAGTTTCAGGAAATACGTCGGCGCCAGCCCATCCGCTGCAGGCAATTCGAACGCTTTCGTGCTGCTGTCCGCGCCCAAATCAATCGTTGTATCGCGCGAAGCTTTTTCCTTCGCATCAATGCTGTAGATCTTCGCGCTGACTTTTACACCTTTGATCATTTCGTAAGTTCCGTTGATCACCGCCACCGAGTTGTCGTCGTATGAATACTGTACGTGTACCGGCTCGCAAGCCTTCTTCGTTCCAAAGTATCCGCCCGCCGGCACCAGGTAGTAGTCGTAAAGATGCCAAATCAGCGAAGGCCATGCATTGTTCAGCATCCACTGAATCACTCCTGTGGACTTGTACTTGTTCCGCGCGTAAGCCTCGAACATGGCGCGTTGCCCGTCATAAGTCATCGCCTGCGATTTGCGCTCGTAGTCATCCAGCGAAGTCGCCTGCCCGTAGCGCCGCGTCAATGCATCGGTGAAAACATTCACAGTCGTAAAGCGCTCGCCTCCGGCATGAAAATTCCAGACGTCATCAATGGGCCAGAGGTGATCCTTGGGAATAAATTTCTCCAGCGATTGCCGCGTGGGAATCGCCGGACCAGGGCTAGTCTCCGTGTTATACCCGTGAGCCCCACCAGCCTGCGTATCCGCCAGCCAATAAACCGGTGGCACATATTCATAAGGACCGGTCATCTTCACGCCGGAAATCCCCGTGACCTTCGTCGGCGTTTCCGAAGCCGAAGAGATCGAGGGATTCGGCCATTCCAGTTTTGCGAGAATGTCCAGGTCCATCTGCTCAATATCCGCGGGAGGAGGTCCGTCGCTCCCATACAGCCAAACCATCACACTCGGATGATTGCGCAAACGGTCAATCTGGCTGACCAGCGACGCAGCCGCAATTCGCTTCTGATCGCCCTTCCAATCTTCCCACCGCTCCCACGCATCGCAGCAAGACCACCCTGGCATCACCAGAATCCCCAGCCGGTCAGTCTTTTCAAAAAATTCATCGCGGTCGAGGTGCCCTTCGAGCCGAACCGTGTTCAAGCCCATGTCATTAACGTAGGCCAGGTCCGCATCGAGGCGAGCCGACGACCATCGCAGAAACATGTCCTCGTCCCATGCCGCTCCGCGAATCAAAACTTTGCGGCCATTCACCTTGAACAACCGGTGGCCCTTGTCGGTCAGCTCCGAAGTAACTTCGCGAATACCATACGTCACTTCCGCCCGGTCCGAAACGCGCTTGCCGCTCTCAAAAGACAACTTCGCGGTATGCAGAGTCGGCGAGCCCATCTGATACGGCCACCAAAGCTGGGGACGCTCCAATTTGAGTTTTGCGAATTGCGCCGGCGAAAATTTTACAATCTTGCTTTCTCCGCCCGCCAACTCCACTTCCTGTTGCAATTCGAATCCTTGCAGCTCGACACGCAAGGCGCCCTTTACCGGCGTAGTAGACGCATTCCGCAATTCCGCGCTGACCGTAAGCTCGGCAGTCTTGTAGTCCGGCCCGAGCTTCGACGCCACAAACGGATTTCTAATCGAGACTTCCCCACTCTCCGTCAAAAACACTTCCCGCCACACCCCCATCATTTTGTCCGCGGGAGTGGGATTCCAATCCACCCAGGTGATCTCCAAATCGTCCTTCTCCGGCGCGAACACTTCCACCGCGATGGCGTTCCGCTTCCCAGGCTGCACAAATTCGCTCACATTGAATTCGAACGTGCGGTACGCCCCAGCCACATCCGATTTGTCCGCCACCTTTTTCCCATTGACCCACAGATTCGCCCGATAATTGATTCCCAGGAAATTCAGCCACGCCTTCTTTCCCTGATAGTCGCCCGGCAAATTGAATTCCGTCCGATACCACCACGAGCAACGGAACGGACTGCCCTCCGGCATGTCGTGATTCGCAAAAAGTTCTTTGTTCGAAGGGAATGTTCCCGGATACTCCCGCAGATTTTTCGCCCAGAATGGATCCGGATAAGTCTTGTCCGTGATCAGCGCGCCAACAACAGTCGTGGGAGCATCCACGCGATGCCAAGTCTTTGCCCCATATTCAACAGTGGAAACTTGTTCTCCCGTAGCCTTCGCCTCGCAAGACGATTGGATCTGCCACTCCTTATGCAGATACAAACGAGCTGGGACGCTCTCCGCCGGTTCGGCCCACGCAGCACCAGAACCGAGAATCGAGCACACCACAATTAGTGATAGCAGTATCGAACGGTAGCGATTCATCAGTCTCCTCGAAACTCCGCAGTTGTCTCCACGATACCAAACGATACGCTTCGGGCCAGAATCCCGGCCGCCCATATTAAACCGTTTCAATGCTCGCAACACGTTCTTTCTTCCCGGCTCAGCAGAGCTACTTCTATCCTTGAGCAGATACTGTAACTCACCGCAACTCCTACTGGCTTCAAGTATGGTACAAACGTGCCCACCCAATTACGATTCTCGCGAATACAAAGCCACGATCCTTCCGGCCTTGTCAATCCCAAAAACAACAGCGCCCGGCTCTCTCGAACCGGGCGCCACTTTTTCGATAGCTGCCAGTCTGTTTGTCTAAATCACGGCTGTGCAGGTGGTTTTGTCTTTTCAGCTTCCATTTTGGTCTTGAGCTCAGTCTGTTGATCGGGTGTCAGCACGCCATTCAGCTTCGCTAGCGTACCTTTATGGAGCTCCTTCATCTTCGCCTTTTTCTGATCATCATTCAGCGAAGTGTCATCCATCAATGCCTGGCGCTTGGTTTTGGAGTCTGCAAAGATGTCCTTCACCTTGGCCTTCTGGTCGTCAGTCAGATTCAGGCTTTCTACAACAGACTGCAATCTCCCTCGCATTCCCATTTCCTTACCAGCGTTTTGGGGCGGGGATGCCTGCGGTTTCGCGAGACCCGCGGGCACGGCGAGCGCCGCGACCAAGCCCAGCGACACCAGTCCTCCCAATATCTTTTTGATTTCCATGTGGATATCTCCTCAGTTTGATTTCAGGGCGGAGTTGCGGGCAGGGGTCCCTACCCTACTTTGATTCACTTTGCGTGACAAAAGGTTTTCTACCAACGACCTGCCACGCATCGTGAAACGCTGCCAAGCAGTCTTATCCCCGCTCCGGGACGAAAAACCTCCCGCCATTACTTCCTATGTCTTCACTTTGGGGGATAGCTGAAAAGGACTGTGCTCGGAAAACTCTCCGCACTACTTGCTCAAAGCTGGTCCCGGAGGAGGGGGTCGAACCCACACGGCCTTGCGGCCACCGGATTTTGAGTCCGGCGCGTCTGCCAGTTCCGCCACTCCGGGCAACAACTCAAAATAACACGCCCGTGGCCCGCACTCAAGCCATCACGGCGATCCAAAATGGCGCGCAATTTCAGCTAGCTTAGAACGACAACCTGGCGCTCAACTGGATTTCGCGCCCCGGCGTCATCGCCATGGTGATCGTTCCGAACTGCGGCGTATTCACGTAGCGGTTGGGCGTGCCCAGATTTACCTTATTTAGCGAGTTGAATGCTTCGGCGCGGAACTGGAAATTGGCTCTCTCGGTAATTCGGAAAGAACGAGCCAGCGCGAAGTCCAGAGTTTGCAACGGCGGGCCGTAAACCGAGTTCCTCCCGGCATCGCCATATGTAAACGCCGGAGGCGCAGCAAACGCCGCGGGATTAAACCATTCATCGGCAGTCCGAGTGCCCGGACCGAACACCGGCTGGCCTGTGACGTTGGCTCGAATCGGGTTTTCGCCCAACACCGTGCCAGAGTTTGCCGTATCTCCAAACACCGAAATCGTGAAGGGCATCCCCGATTGCACCTGATAAATCGTTGAGAGCTGCCAATCTTGAGTGATCAGCCGAGCCCACTCTTGCCCCTTGTAAGCGGGAATATCGTAAACGCTGCTCAACGCGAAGCGATGCCGGATGTCGCAGCCCGGACCTTTCTCAAGGTTCAAATCCAGGTTGTTTTGTGGAATGGACGATTCATCCATGGGCGAACGGAAGTCCGGCGCGTTGGTAAGGTTCTTCGCGAATGTATAGTTGGCCAAAAAGCTAAGCCCGTGCGAATAACGCCGGCGCACATTCACGTAGCCCGCGTCGTACCAACTCTGCGCCGTATTCTCCAGCAGATTGATGGTGCTGACGGGGAAAGTGAGACTTTGCACCGTGGCATCTGTGCTGCTCGGCGTCAGCTCCGTGCCCGGAACAAAAGTCAGTGTCTTAAAGGGGCGCCGCGGTCCAAGAGGCCCCGGACCGGGAAGAGTGTTATTGATCAAGTGGGCTCGTTGCAAGTGGAAACCGCGCGAGCCAATGTAGCCGACTTCGACCGAGGAATCTTTTCCGATGCTTTTCTGAACTGACGCATTCCACTGCTGTACATACTGCGCGGGGGCATGCGGATCGAACGCCGTGAAACTAACTGTTGTGGCAGGCAGCGTGCCGGTTCCAAGAACCGGTGTGCCAAAATTCATCCCCGTCGTGAAGAGCGCCGGCGGCGGAGTAAAGTTATCGGCTTGCTGCGTTTCGGGAAAAACATTCGGCACGTTGTGCCGTTGATTGCACCAGGTATTCAGATCCACCGGCGTGAAAAAAATCCCATACGCGGCGTGGAATACCAGTCCAACGCCGGGAAGATTCTTGGCGATTCCCAGCCGTGGCGCGAAGTTGTGTTTGTTGGCGTACATCAATCCTTTCGGATAGCCCAATTCCCCGCCGATGAAAACGGATGGAACGCCGTTATTAAAAATCAGATTTGTGTTGGTGTTGTCCTTGTCGTAGAGCGGGTTGGTGTATTCATAGCGCAGCCCGATGTTGATAGTCGTCGTGGGCGTCAACTGCCAGCTGTCTTCCGCAAACGCTCCATATCCCCACGCGCGCAAATCCATTTTTGGTATGCCTGCCTGCCGTTGCTTCACGGCTGGAAGGCTTAGCAGCATGCTGGCCAGTCCGGACCCGCTGCCGTCATTGAAACCAAATTCGGTGGTATACCCGGTGGTGTACTGATAGTAGCCACGATTTTGGAAGAATCCCCACATCGGCCAGATGTACTTGTGGAATTCGCCGCCAAACTTTATTCCGTGGCGTCCTCGCTGCCACGCGTAGGTATCGCGAAATTCCAGCGCGGTGTCCCAAGCATGCATCGGAGTCGCCGCAAAAGTGTCACCGATCCCGGTATACCCCTGAGCGGCGAACCACGGCGCGCCCCACGCGTCCTTGCCTCCAAATCCGATGCCCTGAATGCCCAGCGCGCCAACAATGTCATTCACGTCGTCATTCTGCGAAGTGCGATCCATTGACAAGCGCGAGAACGCGACAGAAAAAGTGTTGACCTTGGCTGGGGAAAACACGTGATTCCACGAGATGACCGACTGCTGCGAGAGGTTATTGAAATTGACGCCAAATCCCGGCAGGTTTTCCGTCGTGGCGGTCATGCCGCTGCTCGGTGAGAATCCATTTTCACCGCCTGCAGAGTAACGCCCTAGCAGCGTGTCGCCGTTCGAGAAATTGTGGTCCACGCGAACCGTGCCCTGGTCTTGAATGTGATTTTCGTTGCGCACGTCCAGGTAATTGTTGGAATCCGCTGCCCCCGCCCCCATCATCATGTTCGGCATCGGCACGTATTGCAGCAGGAAGCTCTCCAGAAGCGGATTAATTTTGCCTATCGGAATTTGATTGTTGGGAAACTGTGAGCGCGTGTAAGGGAAATTGGTTGGCCCGGTCGGCAGACTCGCGTTGTAATTTGGATTCTTGACGGCCGTGGTTGGGTCGTAAATCTTGACATTGCTCATGCTGAAATCGCCCATGATTTCATCCTGACTCGGAACGGTCAAAATCTGCGCGTCAGCCTGCGCAAGGCGCAAGCCTTCATAGTTCACGAAGAAAAACGTATTCTTTCCGGTGAGTGGGCCGCCAAACGACGCGCCAAAATTATTTTGCACCAGATGGTTGTTGCCCATGGATTCGAAAGTGCTCGCATCCATCCCGCCATTGCGAAGAAATTCGTAAACAGTTCCGTGGTATTGGCTGGAGCCGGAATGCGTGACGATATTGATCTGGCCGCCGCCTGCACCGCCCATGTCCGCGGTGTAACTACTCGTTTCCACTTGAAATTCCTTCACCGCATCAGGAGAAGGGCTCAAGTTCTGCGTGTTGAAGGTAGGATCGGTGTTTGTGGCCCCGTCGAGCAGAAAGTAGTTCGCGTTCGGTCGCGCACCGCCGATCACTACCGCCGACCTCTGTCCCGGGCGCCAGTAAAGGGGATTCGTGGATCCCGTCTGCGCACCAAATCCGACGTGAGCTCCTGGCACGGTAAGCACGAGGTCAATCAGCATGCGCCCATTCAAGGGCAGCTCCCGGATGGAAGTAGGCTCGACCACTTCGCCGACGCTGGCATCTGTCGTATGTAAGACTTCACTACTGGCTGTCACGTTCACTCCTTGCGTCACAGCACCAACCCGCAGGGTGAACTCCATGGCAAGCTTCTGGCCGACCTCCAGCCGCAGTGACTGCGTTGCCTGCGCCATACCAGACGCTTCTACTTTCACTTCGTAATCATCTGGCAGCAGCGCTGCGGCCTCGAAGAGTCCTTTCTGGTTTGTGACCACGCGGCGAATCGCTCCGGTGCTCGCCGCCTTGATCTCCACTGCCGCGCCCGCTACTGGGAGATGCTGCGGATCAGTGACCGTCCCCGTAAGCGCAGCGTAGTTGCTCTGGCCAAATCCCGGGACCGCCAGTGCCAAAAGAATCAGGAATACGCACAATCGCTTCATGTGGATTCTTCCTCCAGAAAAAAATGCGCGCTCGACAAAACGCGTACTTCCGGGCACAGGAAACGAACAACGCAAACTACGCGAGATGAATTTTTGACCCCGGTTGTCCGTGACTCTAGCTGTCAGGAAATGGGCCAGCAATAGTAGGAATGTATTAGGAAGGGTGTTGGTCCGGGTTTCTCAATCAAATAGCGGTCTCCACTGTGCGATCATCCCGGTTAGCCTTTGCCTGTTTTTTCCACAGCCCGGCCGCTGGACTCCGACCTCCCCGCGCGGTACTCTAATGTCCCTTCGACAGGGGTCCCTCCACGGGACATTCGAGGGGATTCGACCAGGAATTTGAGCATGGTTAGCGTCATTACCCTTCCCTCCGGTTCCCGCCCGGAGCACCGTAACCTCTCCTTCTGGATGGACCGAGTCATCCAGGAGTTGGAAAACGTCCGTTCCTCGTCCGACTCGGAAGCCGTCCACGATCTTCGTGTCGCCATCCGCCGTTGCCGTTCCGTCGCCGCCGTTATGGAAGAGGTAGACCCCGATCCCTGCTGGCCCGCCATGCGCAAAGTCGCGCGCAGACTTTTCCGCGAACTTGGCGCGCTTCGCGATGCACAGGTGATGGAAGAATGGGTGGAAAAACTCGCCCCCGAAGCCGACCCCGTTCGAATGCATCTCCAGGCCGCGTTCGAATCAAACGAAACCAAGCTCCGCGAAAACGCTCTCCGCGTAGCCGCCAAGTTCGATCAAAAATCCTGGAAGCGACTCGATCGCAGCCTGCGACAACGATCCCGCCTCGTACCCGTCGGTAGCCTCGCAGCTGAATGCCTCGCACTCGAGCGTTTCGAAAGCGCCCGCGAACTTCACGCCAAAGCCCTGCGCACCGAAAAGCCAAAGCCCTGGCACGCCCTGCGGATCGGCCTCAAGCGTTTCCGCTACACCGTCGAAAATCTTCTCCCCGATCAATACGCGGCATGGAGCGACAACCTCAAGCGTCTCCAGGACATGCTCGGTGACATTCACGATCTCGACGTGCTCGCCGCGCTAATTCAAAAGTCCGACTTCCTCGAAACGGAAGATTCTCTGAAGCTTTGGCAGGAAACGATCGGCCGCGAGCGCAGCGAACGCCTCGAAACCTATCGCCAGCTCACTCTCGGCAAGACCAGCCTGTGGAATACCTGGCGTTCCGGCTTGCCCACCAATGGCCGCGTCGAAGCCGCCGCTCTCGCCCGCTTGCGCGCCACGGCTCGCGCCGTTGATCCCCATGTGCGACGCACTTCGCAAACTTCACGCATCGCCGTGGCTCTATTCGACGCGTTCAAACGCGCAGACGCCGCTCCCGCTTTTAGCAACGCCTCTCTTCACCGCGTCATGCTCGCCGCAGCTCGCTTGCACGGAGTTGGCGACGTACACGCCGGCAAGTCCCCACAAAAAGCCGCCCGCAAATTCCTTCGCGATCTCACCGTCCCTCCGGGATGGACCAACGAAGAGTGGGAACTCCTCGCCCTCGCTGTCCGCTACCACCGTGGCACTGAACCTCGAGCGAAGTCCGGTCCTTTTTCGAAAGTGTCCGCCGAACAACAAAACAGCGTCCGCGCTCTCGCCGGCGTTTTACGCCTGGCACGCGCGCTTCGCAAATGCGGCGTCCCGAGCGGCGCCGGTCTCCGCGCCGAAAAATCCGCCGACGCCATCATGCTCCGCGTCCCCGGCCTCGCCGACGATGTCGAGACCGCCGCGCGCCTCGCCACCGGAAAGCATCTGTTGGAAGAGTATCTGCCGCTGCCCTTGATCCTGAAGCCCGCCGCCAATGCCGAAAAAGTCGTTCCCCTCGTTGCACGCCAAGTACCCGAATTTTCCGTCCTCGCCTCCGATTGACGAGACTCGTTTCTCTACTTCCCCGCCCTTCGCAGCATCTTGGGAGTCGCCAGCCACACAAGTTCCCCTATTGGCGGAGACAGTCTTTTCAATTCCACAAACGCTACTCCCGCCTTTTTCAGGGACGTCACGTGCTTTTTCGAACCAAGTGCTGTCGCAATCAGTTCGTCGAGCTGGGGTGCATGCCCAAAAAGAAATACCGCCGACGACTGTTTGTCTTTCGCTAGCTCGCGAAACAGCAGCGACGGCTCCGCGCCCGGCAGCAGCAAATCCGTCTTTCGAATCTTTTGTTTCGCATAATCCAGCGCACCGGCAAAAATCTCCGCCGTCTGCGCCGCGCGCACGTACGGACTCGTCAAAAACAAATCTCCCGTTACCCCCAGCGCCGCCACGCCCTTCGCGACCTGCTTGGTCTTCTCGACCCCTTCCTCCGTCAAATACCGTTCCGGATCCGGAGGGCACTTCGGATCCTCCCGGTCAATTGCAATCCCATGCCGCACGATATAAATCTGCATGATTCCCTCTCAACCGAATCCTTGACCGATCACTGGGCCAACCTGTACGTAGACCGGTAAATCTTTTTCTCCGAATAACAACTTAGAATCGGAGGTCCCAGTCCTTTGGGACCGGAGATCCCGACCGGGTTGGGACTAATAACTAAAAACTCTTAACTCATCGTCGTCTGCCGGAAATACAACCTCACATGAAATTCCTTCTCAAACAATTCCGCGCTGCGATTCGCATCCCGCAAATCTTCTGTAACATCTCCCCGCGCGTGCACCTGCAAACCCACCGCTCCGCGTTGAAACGAAGCCCGCACCTTCATCACTCGCTGCCGGTGCGAATGATCCAGCGCCTCCGCAATTCGCAAAATCGCCGCCAGCCTTCGTGTCACGCGCTTGTCCGCGTTGTTCAGCGAAGAATAGGCCGTGTGATGTCCCGCCGGCTCCGACTTCCGATTGTGATAGCGCACCAGCGCCGCAGCCACCGCGCGGTCTCGCCCTTCCAGCCCCGCGATATCTCCGTTCAACGCCAGGTATTCTCCGTGTTTGTGATGTCCGCGATGGCTGATCATGTGCCCGGTGTCGTGTAGCAGCGCGCCGGCCTTTAGTAACACGCGCGACTGCGACGGAAGATGATGCACTGGTTGCAATTGGTCGAAGAGCAGGATGCTCAGTTCGCGCACGTGTTCGGCGTGCTGC
>JBGPDI010000091.1:0-19180 GCA_041482215.1 Candidatus Acidiferrum sp.
CTTTTTCGTAGGTCTGTTCCCACACGGCCCCATCGCGCGAAATCTCCAGCTCCAGCCAGTCCGAAAGCGCGTTCACCACGGATACGCCCACGCCGTGCAAGCCGCCGGAAACTTTATAAGTGTCGCTGTCGAATTTTCCGCCGGCGTGCAGCACTGTCAGCACCACTTCCGCCGCAGGCCGTTTCTCGGTCGCATGCATGTCCACGGGAATGCCGCGCCCGTTGTCCACCACGGTCACGGATTCGTCTGCGTGCACAGTAACGTTGATCTCATCCGCATAACCGGCCATCGCTTCGTCAACCGAGTTGTCCACCACTTCCCAAACGAGGTGGTGCAAACCCATTTCACCGGTCGAGCCGATGTACATCGCGGGACGCAGGCGCACGGCCTCCAAGCCGCCGAGAACTTTGATGGATTTTGCGTCGTACTTGTGGCCGCCTTGAGGTGTGCCGCCTGCGTTTTCTTTGTCGCCCATTTTTTCTCCTGGCCTGCCTGCCGCAGGCAGGCTCAGCAACTTCTTTCGCGTACTTGCGGCGCTGCACAGACTCCCGGCAATTCGGAGTGCGGGTCCGCGCTCAAAACTCTTTTTCTGTGAAGCAAGGAAGGCGTGCTCGCGGAATGATCCGTACGTCGCCTCACCCTGTGATCCCGGTTTCGCCGAGCGAATCCGAAACTCGTAGGGTTCCTGCTCCATCCCATCTCGCGCAGCGAGACGTGGCGAAGACTCATGTTTCTCCAGGTTTGTGCTCCCCGAGCTCCTGGCGCAGAGCCCCATTTCTGGGTAGCAAGTACCTGGCGGACGTGTCGATTTGAAGGAAACCTAAAGAGAATCGACAACCGAAGAATTGTACTTGATCCGGCGCATTTTCTCAAGCGCTGGAAACTGGTGAAAACCTCTATAAATTGCCTGTTTCCTTAGCTTTACGGGTTTGGAGTAAGGGCAGAAGCTTGCAAAGTCAGTTTCGTCTCCGGAGAGCTTGTTGGACAAAATTCCAGGGCCTTCTGTATGGCCAAATGAAAAATCAAAGGGCATTTTGTAATTGCAAAAAGTACTCGCGCTTGAAAAAAATCAGATGCGCATCGGCATAATGATGTAGCGGTAGCGGTAAGATTCGTCTGCAAGCGGTCGCATCTGCCCCGCGGATTGTTCGTCCTTGAGCTCGATGCTAATTGGGCCATCGGCCGCAGCGCTCAGAAAATCCAGCATGTAGCTGGAATTAAATCCGATGGCAATCGGATCGCCCTTGAATTCTTTCTCGATGTTTTCTTTGGCTTCGCCGTATTCCGGGCTCGACGCAGAAATCTCGATGCCTTCTTTCGAAACCGCAAGCTTCACGGCGTGTGAGCGCTGATCGGCAAGTTGTGAGACGCGTCGAACCGCATCGCTCAATTCCGATCGCTCGATGACCACAGTCTTGTTGTTGTCCCGCGGCAGCACCGCTTCGTAATTCGGAAATTGCCCGGTGAGAATGCGCGAAATCAGCAACCGGTGGCCTACCTGGAAAAAGAGGTGGCTCTCGTCTTTCGCAAATTCAATATGTGCATCGGAGCCGGCGGCGCTGGAAAGTTTTTCGACCTCATCCATGGCCTTCTTTGGAATCAGCACTTTTACTTCGCCATTCAGTCCCGCAAGTTTGTGATCCGTCTCTGCAAGGGCTAGGCGGTGACCATCCGTCGCTACCATAGCCAGCGTATCCGGCTTCAAGATCAGCAATCCGCCGTTCAACGTGTAGCGTGATTCTTCCATTGAAATTGCAAACTTTGTTTTCCCAATCAAATTTTCGATAATTGGGGCGGGGATTTTCACCAGTGTGTGTGGCATCGCCGGCAGCGCTGGGAAATTCTCCTTTGCCATACCCACTAGCTTATATTTCTTCTTATCGCTGACAATCTCCACCCAGTGATTCTCCAGAAGCTTGACCTTGATCTCGCCTTCGGGGAGCAACCGCACGAGCTCCAATAGTTTCTTGGCAGGGATGGTCCCCGCGCCTTCTTTTTTGATCTTCGCTTCGCACGACGTGCGAATGCTTAACTCAAGATCAGTCGCCGTGATCGTCAATTGGCTGCCCTTGGCCTCAACCAGTAGATTCGAAAGAATAGGAATCGTGGTCTTGCGTTCGACGACGCCCTGCGTGGTCGAGAGTTCGTTCAACAGTGCAGACTTTGTGACGCTGAATTCCATCGCTTGATGATCCTCGCGTGCCGTTCCGGGTGCGGTCATTTTGAAGTTTACTCTCAATCAGGCCTGAGACGAGGCCTTCTGTCGTGTATTTGTACCGCTGCCGTACTTTACTCGCTTTTAAGCAAACTAGAAAGCCCGCTGCGTGCTCCAGCACTGTGGAAACAAGTGGGAAAACCAGTTTCCTTTCCTCTCTCACCAGCCCCTCTCATCAAAACTCTAAACAATAATCATCACAGCAGAGCATTTCTAAAATTTAGAACACTATAAAGCTTGTTGTTGTGATGAGCGCTGTGAATCTGTGGAAACCTTCCAATCTTCAATCAGAGATTTGATTTCTGAAGCTGCATCACAAGTGGCGCTTTGTGAGTATCGCGGAAAACAGGGTTGCTGCCACCCGCTTCGCAGTAAATTTTAGAATTCCATCCATTCCAATCAACAAGGTTTCCGCAGCTTTCGCAATGTTTCTCCACAGCGTCTCCGTACACATACGCTCGTGAATTCCGAAAACATCAGAACGTGAGGCACAATCTTTCCAAAATAAAAGTGTGAACCACCATCAATAGGGCGTGGTATGTGCTTCGAACTAAGTTGAAAGTGAGGAACTAGTGTTTTACTGAAGGGCGTCCATCAGACGTGTAATTGTCCGGTTCAAATCTTTGTCCGATCGCCGCAACTCTTCGATCTTATTGATCGAGTGCAACACCGTCGTATGGTGCTTGCCGCCGAATTGCCGCCCAATCTCCGGAAGCGATGCCGTGGTGAGCTGCTTCACGATATACATCGCCACCTGTCGGGGGAAAGCGATAGCACGCGTATTGCTGCGGACTTTCAGATCCTGCTCCCGCAGATTAAAATGCTCGCTCACCCGTTTTTGAATCAGATCAATGGTGACGCGCTTTTCCTGCGAAGCAATAATGTTCCGCAGCACCTGCTGTGCCGTCGCCAGCGAAATCGTCGCCCCCGTCAGCGATGCATAGGCCATCAGCCGCGTCAAAGCGCCTTCCAACTCGCGCACGTTGGACTTAATCGCCCGCGCGATGTATTCCGCCACGTCGTCCGGAAGCCCAAAGCGGTCGTTCTCGGCCTTCTTTTGCAGAATCGCAATCTTCGTCTCGAGATCCGGCGGCTGGATGTCCGCAATCAATCCCCATTCGAACCGCGAGCGCAGCCGCTCTTCGATCGAATTAATATCCTTCGGTAAGCAGTCCGAAGAAATCACAATCTGTTTCTGCTGCTCGTAAAGTGCGTTGAAGGTATGAAAAAACTCTTCCTGTGTCCGCTCTTTTCCCGCGATGAACTGAATATCGTCCACCAGCAGAACATCCACAGTGTGAAAGCGATCGCGGAAACTGATCATGCGGTCAAACCGAAGCGAATTGATCACTTCGATCGTAAATTTCTCTGCGCTCACGTAACTCAGCCGCATAGCCGGGTTGCGCTTCTTGATGGTGTGACCAATCGCGTGCATCAGGTGCGTCTTACCCATGCCCACACCGCCATAAAGAAACAGCGGGTTGTACGCCTTCGAAGGCTGCTCGGCCACCGCGCGCGAAGCCGCATGCGCAAATTCGTTGGATTTGCCGACCACGAACGAATCAAACGTATAGCGCGTGTTGAGTTGATGATCACTGCTCTCAAAATCCAGTTTTGCCTGTTTCACACCAGAGACCACTGGCGCCGCCTGCACCGGCTCTTCTTCCGTGCACACGTATTGCACCTTCATGTTGGGTACGCCAATCTCATGAAACACGGCCTTCACGATGTCGCCATAAGTGCGCGTCAGAACCTGGCGGAAAACCGTGCTGGGGATCTGCACGTACAACGTCTCCCCCTCGGCCCGGTTCAGCCTCGTCGGCTGGAACCACGTCGAATAGGTGTTGATGCTCACCCGGGATTTCACGTGCTCCAGGAACTTGTCCCAGGAATTTGGAGCTTCGCGCTCACGCCCTACTTGAGGTGCTGTCGTCATCGGAAGAGAAAGGAAACTCCTGTGCTATTTCCACAGATGTGAATAAGCTGTGGAAAGCAGGTCCATTCATGTCTTTCTTCAGGCTTCGGGATTCTTGCCCGCGCCGGAACGTTTTACTTCGCCCCTGTCGCTCCGCTCGCGGCCCATCTGGAACTACCGGCCCACGTACCGCCGCTTTGAGTCAGCGCGGGATTGTCCCTGATTGGGGCGCGGGGGGCAAGCGAAAAGTGTGCGAAGGCTTACAGCACCTTTCACACACCATACACAGTTTTTCCACAAGCACTAATTTTGTGCAACTTTATTTTTTGCCGCCGGTTTTTGCGGCAATTGTGAACATATTTTCACGCCGCGAGCCAAACTTGCACAGAATGCGTGCAACTTTGCCTGAGGAAAACTTCATCTATTACGGATTTTTTTTATCCGGCCGTTCGAATTCGTAGATGCCCAGAGGGTCGCTTCCGATAATCAAGCGGTCCTTCTCCACAAGAATTGTGTTGGCTTCCAGTCGAGCTCCCTGCGGCGTGTAAATCTTGTAAGTCGCGCGCCGGTTCCCTTCCTTGTCGAAGTGCAACAAATTATGGTGCAGCGCAATCCACACTTCGCCATTTGAACGGTCCACGCCAACCGCCGTAAGGATGCGTTTGAAGGAAGGCTGATCACCGCGGCGCTCTTGCCGTTCAATCTCCTTGCGTGCCGCCTGCGCAGCCGGCATGGCCTCCAGTGCCGTGTACTGAATATCTTGTCCGGCGTATCCCGCACGGTCGTATTGCCTCACCGTCGGCTCCGGTACATAGGCAAACGCGTAATAGAGATGCCCCTGTGCGTCGGTTGCAAGCTGCCCGATGCTCAAGTAACGATTCAGCTCCGGCCGTTCCGCAAGCGGCTCCGGATCGCCGAACTCGCGCACATCCCTTCCGTTCTTGTCGAAGACCATCACCAGGTGCTGCTCTCGGAGCGTCCCTACTGCAATTTCGCCCTCCGGAAGCGCCGCCACGGATATCGGGTTCTTTATGGCAATGGAACGAAGCAGTGTGCCCTCGGGCGAAAAAACCTGGATGAGGTTCGCGCCACGATCCGCCACATAAATCTTTCCATCGGCATCTGCGTCACAGTCTTCGCCAAAAGTGATCAGTGTGTGGCCAGCCTTGGCATCCGCTCCAGGAAGTTCGCCGATGGATAGAACCTGCTTGTCTTGCGCGTCGAACACCAGCAATCCCGGTGCGGGCGAAGCCAGAATGTACAACCGCCCATCCCCGCCGCGCTTCAGCGTTCGTAGCCCGGGCCCGACGCCCGCAAAAACCCGCCGTTTGGCGACGAGTTCCCCCTCATCCTGCGCAGCCGCAATCCCCGCGGCGCACGCCAGCAGACACATCACCGCAAATACTCTCAGAGCTGGACCCACCCTCTGTCGCATGATTCCTCAGATTACTATGGACGTGCGCAGGTTGCCCCGCGTTGCAGCAAGGTGCTGTAACGGTTAATCAATGCAGAAGCGCAGGCGTTCGATAGAGCGGGCGCGCAGCCGGCCAGCGTTGTTGCGTGGGCCTTCATCGTCGGTTTCGATCAACACGCAGTTCATCTGTACGTCACCGGAAGCCACTTCAAATCGTGCCGGCAAGCCATTCAGAAATTTCGTGATAATCCCGTTGCGATCCATGCCAATCACGCCGCCATGCGGCCCGGTCATTCCCACATCCGTGATGTAAGCCGTGCCTTGGGGAAAAACGTGCTCATCAGCGGTTGCCACGTGCGTGTGAGTGCCAACCACCACGGTCACCCGGCCATCCAGATACCAGCCCATGGCGATTTTCTCGCTCGTCGTCTCCGCGTGCATGTCCACGAATACAAATGCCACATCCTCCGGAATTCTCGCCAGTTCGCTGTCGGCCTTACGGAAGGGATCATCAATCGGAGTCATAAACACGCGTCCCTGCAGATTCAGCACCGCGTATTTCACTCCGTTCTTTGCCGACCCCACGTAAAGCCCAGTGCCCGGATTGCCTTCCGGAAAATTCGCCGGGCGGAGCAGTCGCGGCTCGTGCGGAAGAAACTCCATGATCTCTTTACGGTCCCAGCTGTGATTCCCGCCGGTCAGCACATCGATTCCCATCCGCAAAAGCTCTTCTGCCAGCCTCGGCGTGATCCCGAATCCCGACGCCGAATTCTCCCCGTTGGCGATCACTAGATCGACCTGCCGCTGCGCCACGATATCCGCCAGCCGATCGCGAACGATCTGCCGTCCCGGCGACCCGACGATGTCTCCCACAAAAAGTACACGCATGAATAGTGGTCAGCTCTCAGTCATTAGTTATCAGGGCAAACGTCAACACGCCAGGCATTCCGGTCTCATGAACGTCTGATGATTGCCCACTGAAAACAATTATGGAGCGGACTGCTTGGCCGTGGAGAGCTAGGCCGTGAACCTCTGAATTAGGTGGGCGCCACGAGCCAACCGTTAGGCTTTCCTGCCCCGCTCGCGTGTCTTCATCCTTGCTACTCGATGCGACCCGCCAGCGGGACAGGCCGTGCACACAGGCTGTCTATCCGCAGCTCCTCAGAGATTCGTCATTGGTTCAAACAGCTTTCGCTCCCTCACCTGCTTCGAAGAACCGCTCCGCCCCCATTGTAGCCTCGACGCGGAAGCCTCGTCCAACCGCCCTCTTGTGCTCATGGGCAAACTGATCAATAGCTTAAAGGAAGAGGGCAGGAACGCCCTCACGTTCGATTGCTGGGTACATCGGAGGTGGAATAACAGATTCGATCGAGCACCGGCCCAACATGCGATAGCTTTCGAATTGCGACTCGTCGAACCACTGGTCCGCAGTGGATTCGTGTGGAAAGGCCTGGTGGGCTCGTTTGTACGCCAGTACGTCCATTGGATCTGTGCCCATCGAGCTGCACTTGATGTACAAGAGGTTCCCCTTCTTCCCGCTCGCATATTCTATGGTTCCAAACACCGCATGAGCGGAAGCGTATCCATCTGTTCCAGTTATTTTGAAGGGCGCGGTATTCAGCTTGATCTCCGCGCCAAGGTCTGTGCGGCATTTGCGAATCGTGTTGACCAGATCCTCGAAGCCCGGCCCGGGATCTTCGCCCGCATCACCCGAGATGACGAAGTCGCACTCCCTTCGAACGAGTTCGTATAACGCCAGGTTCTCGAAGTGCGCTCCGTCGGAAAGATACACGTACTTCGAACTGTCCGTCGTGCTTCCCAGAAGCTCATTGATCAAATACAGGAGAGAGAATGCCGGGCCGCCGTCCGGACGCTGGACATACTTATCGTTCGAATAACGCGGATTCGCCAGCCACACCCCCAATCGCACATTGAACACCGTCATCAGAAATGCCAGCGGCGCATACGTGTGGTAACCCATGTTTGGGCTAACAGCCGCGCCAGAAATCGAAACCGCCGTCCCCAGCGAAATTCCTCCGCCAGCAAAACCCCACCCAGCCGTATCCTGGTATGCGCCTTCGTTATTTCTTTCCATTCGGTTCATCTCAGGACGCATCTCGGGATATTCATATCCGCAGTAATGCGGGGTGAACTGGAATGCTTCCGCTTTGCGTTCTTGCCACGCCAGCCGTTCCCCATGTGAAATATCCAGCGTCGCATTCAAGATGGGATATGGCCCGTTGTAAGGTTCGACCGTTTCCGTTTTGTTCATCTCCGCCATGGATCCGCTATGCGTGCTGCTTTTCTGTTCGGGAGGTTTTACAAAGCTCGCCAGAAATATGTCGTCCGCGGGATCGAAACCGGTAAAGGGTTGAGGCTGCCGGTCTGCATTGGAAGCTCCCAGGTAGCAGCGGATAATCCGGTTCCGATACAACAGGTTCATCGAAAACCGGTTGATGTCCACGCGCCAGGAGAGAAACGCAGAGACGGCGATCAGCGCTGCGAACGCAATCGCGAACCAGAAAATCCGGTAGTTACCGGTGGTAAAATCCACGGCTCCTGTTGCCACCGCCAGTGACTCCACACCGCTCGCCAATAGAATCAGCAACCCTCCCACGAAAACAAACGGCGCCGCCTTTGCCACGATTTCTTTTACCGGCGAATTCGTCGTCTGCGGCGATCCCGGAGACTTTCCCGAAGTGCTCTTACTCCACCCCAGCAGCGCGCCATAACCGCTATGAAGTGCCCACGCCACCACCGCCGCGCGTTTTGCCCACGCGCCGTATAGCACAAATCTTGCCGCCGCCGGTGCAAAGAGCGCCAGCCCGAACAGTGCGCACCAGAAAATCACCCAGAGCATCAGCCAGCCGCCCAACCGCGCCCACCATTCCTGCATTTCGTTCCGCAGAGCGAACTTCGCCAGCCCAATGTGCAGCGTGCCGGCCAATAGAAACGCCATCACTAGAAGAGGCGTTCCCCAGCTGACTGCACTCCACACGCTCATTGTCGGATTTGGCCAAGCCTTCCAGCGATAAACGATGAAGCTGAGTCCATAGATCTCGCATCCCGCAAAAAGTCCCGCCGGCAAAGCCCAGAGCACATTTGAAAACGCTGGTACGCAGAGCGAATTGCCGCGATTTGCCAGCTTGGCGGCGGTCCACCCCGCCAGATGCCCCGCTGTATAGACGATCACTCCGGCCAGCATCGAAAATGGCAGCGTCCACTCTGCTGGGTAACTCCACAGCGCGTAGCTCAGCAGCAACGCGCCGCCGAAAAGCGTCGCTACAACCAACAACAAGACCCACTTCTCCTGAGCAAACGTGCGCGGTTTCGCCCCGCAGCACGTACTCGTATTCAGCACCGCAATCGCAATAGCGAGGATCACCAAAGCGGCAGCCGCGATGCTGAATGTCATCAGCTTGGAACTATCGTAGAACCCAGATTCCAGACGCTTGAACGTCGCGCTCACGATCCATGGAATTACCAGGATTGCGCCCAGAAACGTAATCAGAATGGTTTGGTTCAGCAGCAAGTTTCGCAGATAGATTGCTATCGCTGCCCCGGTGTCTGCTCCTAGAAGACCGACTCGAGGAGTCAGATAGTTGCTGTAATCGCGAAGAAAATTGACTTCTGGCGCCTCCTCCGCGCCACCGGGCAGGGCCTTCTCCACTTTTTCAATCCCTTGCTCGCGAATCCATCGCGCCAGCCAGCTCCCGATGAAGCCGCCGCCCGAAACGGTGGAGAGATAGTCAATTTGTTTCAGCAAGCCATGCCTGGCCAACCCTTGCAGCACGCCCAAATGAAACGTGGCGCTGCGGATTCCTCCGCCGGAAAAAGCCAGTCCGACTGTTTTGCCGGGCAGTCGCCTGCCGTTCGGTGTTCTGTCCCGAATGCCTTGCAGTTCTTGCTTTTCCGCTCTTAGAACATCGTCAAACGTGGCCATGACCTGCCTCCATCGCGATTTGGCTGTGCATGGTATCCAGAAAGTGAGTTAATGCCGCTGGCAGTTAGTGGTCTGTGGGGACCTTTCGTTTCATGGAACAATCTGCAAAACCGCTTTGGAGTCATTTATTTTGCTAGAATCGCCTCTGCCCGGAAGGAGAGACCATCATGCGCCGGAACACACTTCGCATCCTTATAGCAGGGATTTCCTGCCTTGTATCGCCATTCTTCGCTGTGGATCTGCGGGCCGATGGTTTGCCTCCCCAGGCCCCCGCATCCGGCCAACTTGGCAAAGTAGATTTCCCCACGAGCTGCACGGCAGAAGTGCAACCCACGATCGAAAAGGCCGTCGCACTCCTACATTCTTTCCAATACACGGAGTCCGAAAAAACTTTTGCCGACGCTTCCACTCGCGACCCCAAATGCGCCATCGCCGACTGGGGCAAAGCCATGGCCCTGTTTCATCAATTGTGGGATTTTCCCGATGAGAAAATCCTGAAAGAGGGCCGCAATGACATCGAGCAGGCCCAAAAACTCCACTCCGCCAATACGCGGGAACAGGCATTCATCAGAGCCGCCGCCGCTTTCTATCAGAAAAAATCCAAAATGTCTCATGCCGATCGCACCAAAGCTTACTCTTCGGTGCTCGAAAAACTTCACACCCAATCACCCGACGACGTGGAATTCAGCGCTTTCTACGCGCTATCCCTTGTCTCGCTCGCGGATGAAGATGTGGACACTACCGCGAATCTCAAGAAAGCCATCTCCATACTCGATCCCCTCCTTCAGCAGCATCCCGATCATCCCGGTGTCGCGCACTACATGATTCACGCCACCGACCGCCCCGAGTTCGCTTCTCAGGGCCTCGAAGCTGCACGCCGTTACGCCGCCATTGCACCGGACTCCGCTCACGCCTTGCACATGCCCTCCCACATTTTTGTCCGCCTCGGCCTCTGGCAGGATTCCATCACTTCCAATATTGCCGCTAATGCCTCCGGCGCTCACGCCGCGGAAATGCATCTCGCGGAATCCCACTATCAAACTCACGCCATGGATTTCCTGAGCTACTCCTATCTTCAGAGTGGCCAGGAAGCAAGAGCTCGCGAAGTCATCGAACACACCGATCATGTCGTTGGAGCAGGCGAAGACGCCAAAGCCGAACATCGCGCCTGGTACGCCGCGCGAACCGCTCTCGAATTGCACCGCTGGAAAGAAGCCGCCGCTTTGCCGGTTGTCACGCCACGCAAGAACTGGGAGGACTACACCTACTGGGCCCGCGCCATCGGCGCCGCGCGCGGCGGTGACGTGGCCGGCGCGGAGTCGGACGTCAAGGAACTTACCGAACTCGTCGCTGACCGCGAGAAGCGTTCGAAAAAGAGTGGCTACAACGTTTCCACGGAAAAGGCTTCCGACCTCCGCGAAGCCGAAGCCTGGCTGGCCTTCGCCAAGGGAAAATCCGATGAAGCTCTCGCCGAGTTGCGCGCCGCCGCTGACCACCAGGACAAAAATGGCGGCGAATCCGTTGGCATCCCCGCCCGTGAAATGTTGGCCGACATGCTCATGGAACTCAAACGCCCCACCGAAGCCGTCGCCGAATACAAAACGGTCCTGAAGAATTCTCCGAACCGGTTTGACGCTCTTTTCGGAGCAGTTAGGGCGGCGGCTTCTATCCATTCCCCTGCTTCGCAGGCCGAAGTGGAAAAATACTCAGCGCAATTGATGTCGTGCTGCGGATTCGGTGGCGATCGGCCTGAAATAAAAGCATTGGCGCGATACACTCCTGGTCACGAGATAGAGTTTTTGCCTAGCGGGTACGAGTAGTAATCGCCTGCCACTCAGAGCCGCCCGGCATTTTCATACAATTGCGACAGCACCAATCCAAGTTGGTCAATGTCCTGCGTCAGAATCGCTGTAAAGAATTGCTCCCGCAGCTCCTCAAAAATCATTCTCAGTCGCGGCGCCATGCGCAAACCACGCCGCGTCGCTTTGATGATCAGCAGCCGGTGATCTTTCGGACTGCTGGTGCGTGTCAATAAACGGCCGGCCTCCAGGCGGTGAACAAAGCGCGTAATCTTTCCCTTGTCCCTCCCCATCGCTTGCGCGAGTTTTCCTGCCGAAGTTTCTCCTGCCTCCACGCAGCGAACCAGCACCGCCGCTTCTTGCGCCGTGATTCCGAATTGCGCAAAGCGCCGGTCGAACATCGTTTGCAGTCTGATGCTCGTTCGAAAGAGCAAAGAGATCAGGTCATCCCCGCGCCATTCCCTTAGGCCGGCAAAACTTCTTCCCGGGTCGGAGCCGTCCCCAAAAAGGTCTGGCATCATCCCTTTGCTCTTTCTCGTTGTGCGAGTTGTTGAAGTCATCGTGAAAGCTGCCATTTCTCGCGCCTCTCGTCTAGAAATGGAATCCGATTTCGGCCGTCAACGCGCGCGGCGTCACGAAATGTGTCCCGCTAAACGTGGAGAGGAAGTTGTAAAGCGCTTCCTTATTCGTCACGTTGATGGCCGTCACCCGCAGGCTCCACTTGTAACGGTCGCCATGGAAGAGGTTGTCTTCACCCGCCGCTATGTCAAATAGGTTGCGCGGCGCGATGCGCGGCGGATTGTGATCGTCATTTTCCGTGCCGTCGGCGGGAATAGCGACGCGCGTCGCTCCACGCGGCGTGCCCGCTGCGCAGCTCGTAATCGGACTCGATAACGTCGCGAACACGTTCCCGCAGAAGAGCCCGATCGCCGCCTGCTGATCGGCATCGAATGTGAGCGCCGTCGCATAATCCGGCACCGCGCCCGCCACTAATCCGCTGTCATATCGCCAGTTGAATCCTAGCCACGGCCCGCGCTTCCACGGTTGATATTGCAAATGCGTGGTCTCGTTGAATTTCTCGTCATGATCGATCCGGAAAACCGATCCGCTCTGGCCCACGGTGACTCCCAAACCGCCCACCTGCGGAGGGAAGTAGCGCGCTGCCACGCTGGACATCACTACCAGCGCCGTGAACCCATGAAAATTCGGAACGCTAGCACGGAGCGCAAAGCCGGGAATCTTCGAGTTGTGCCAGTCAATCGGAAAAGTGATCGGCGTATTTCCCAGTACGCTGAAGTCGTATGCGTTGTGCGTGTATTTCCATATGTATTCGCCATCCACCACCAGATATTTTCCGAATGCCTGCTGCAGCCCGGCGTGGAATTCATTCCGGAATCCCGGCGGCGAATTCGCCGGCACGCAGGGGATGAGCGCGGCAATCACCGGAACATTGCAACCCGTGGTTGCCAGCACCAGATTCTCGTTAAAGGGTGTCTCCAGCGTCCGCGCGTACGAGATCCGCAGCACCGTGTTGGTCGGCTTGATGTTGTACGCAATTCCCACCCGCGGCTCCGCCTGTTTGGTAGTCGCAAGCCCGTTATACAGATCGCCTCGAATCCCCAAATTGAACGACCAGCTCCCTTTCGTAATCGTGTCCTGCAAGTACAGCGCAAGCTCCTTCACGTCCGTGTGTCCGGCGAACAGGAAATCCCCACCGCCACGTGTAAGGTCAAATGGCAGCAGCACGGAATTGAAGTTCGGATTGATTTGATTTCCGGCCGGCACGCATTGGCTTGTATTTGTGAAACCGGCCAGCGAGTTGCCGCTTCCATCCACGCACGGTGCATTCAGCAGCGGATCGATCACACCCAGGTTGTCCTTCTCTGTAAGGAAAGTGTGTTCGTACGTCACTCCCGCTTTTATGTTGTGAATGCCCTTCATGTAAGAAATGTCGGAATGCACGCCCGCGTTTGTCAGCTTGCGGTTTTGCGTGATGGTTTCCGAATTGATGGGTCCAAAATCCGCAAAAGGATTGGTGCTCGGATAATAGTTGTACTGATCTCGTCGCACGAACGCGCCAAGCGTAAATACCGCCGACCGGCTGATCAGCCTGGTCCATGTCGGAGCGATGTTAAACGTTCCAATCTTCGAACGTTGATCCGTGTCGCCCACATTGTTGCCGTTGGGATCGAGGACATTCAGATTGTCATACGTATTCGGTGTCTGGAACCACGACCGGGTGTAGCTTGCGTTCAAATGGATTGAGTCCGCCTGCAACACGTTGTAGTCCACGCGGTCAAATAGATTTGCTTGATTGCCCTTATCGTGAAAAACGGAAAACTCCGGTCCATCCAGAAACCGCCCGCTCTTCAATCCATTCGCCGCTATGAAATTGCCCCACTTCTCGCCCCCATAGGCGAGATTAAGTGCCACGTTGGCCGTGCCAAAACTTCCGTACGACGTCGTCAAGCTGCCCGTCGGCTTCGTCACTCCCAGCCCTGATTTCGTCGTTACTTTAATCACCAGGCTAGTCTTGTCCCCGAATTCTGCGGGCGGCGCCCCGGAGATGACTTCCATCGACTGCACTGCGTCTGAGGAAAGCTGGTTCGAAAACACTTTGCTCGTCTGGTCCGAAATTTTCTGACCGTCAATCGAAAACGAAGTCTCGGCGTGATCACCTAGCCCGTGCATATTCCCGTTCGAATCCGCCGCCACGCCGGGAGACACCAGCGTCACCAGCGAAGTCAAAGACGACGAAGCACTCTCCAGCGGCAGCCTGTCGATGATTTCTTTGTCTACGTCCGTATGAAAAGTGGATTCAGTCTCGACCAGGTCCGCACCATTGGCCTCCACGGTGATGCTTGTCGCGGCCGTACCCAGCTTCAAACTGATCTGCAGAATGGTAGGAACCGTCGAACGAACCTCTACGTCCTGCGAATATGACGCAAAGCCCGGCGCCGCTACCGCCAGGTGGTAGGGATTGAATGGCACATTCGTAAATCGAAAATCCCCATCACTTCCCGTCGTTGTCTCTCTATGTAAGCCACTCACGGGATAAGAAATCTCCACCGTCGCGCCCGCAATCACTCCGCCAGACGGATCTTTCACCACTCCTTCAATCGATCCCGAATTTCCAAGCTGCGCCACCGTCGACCCCGCAGCGAATAGCACCGCCAACCCCAATACAAAAATTGCGTAAGTTCTAAGATGTCTTGGCATTTGTTCTCCAGCCCTTTCAAGGGATATGCAAGTTAAGTGTGGATAGAGGCCGCCGGAATAATGGCGGTGACGCTGGCATCAGTTACGCCAGCGCGCGAGATTGCACTTCTAACTTGAGGGAGAATTACGCGGCAGGAGGAGCGCGCCCAGCATGATGCAGGGCAAAGGAATCGCATGTTCCCGCGTGGTGCGGGAGCGAAGAGTACCAGGTGACTGGCTCAGGTTCCGAGACCAGGTCGAGTGGCGCAGCCGCCAGCGCCGGCAAATGCAGCGCCTGGCAAATGTGGCAAGCCGCGTCCGGACCATTCGTATGCTGGTGCAGCAGAGCGCCGCCCGCCGCGAAAAACAGCAACGCGGCGCATGCAAACAGCGCCAGCGCGCGGCGAATGGTTACACGTCCAGCTTTGGTCCCCAGCATTCTCATAACTCTACTTTTCACCGTAGCACTTTCCGCCCTCGGTGTGTAGGCCTGTTGCTCGAAACCAGCACAGCCGTTCTACCCTTTACTTGACCCCGCAACCATTCCGTCTTAAGCTCCATCTTAGTACCCACATGCTTGGCAAGACGCGACATATCCGGATTCTGGCGTTGCTCCTTGGAGTCATTTTCCTCGGGGCGCAGTTCCACTTTTGTGCCGATCTGACCACTGCCCCCTCCGCTTCCCACATTTGCCCGGTCTGTTCCGCAGTTGGCTCCGTCGTTGCCACTCAGTCTCCCGTCATAGCCATTGTGCCGGTCATGAACCGGCTTGAAGTCGCTTCCTTGGTCGTTTCGATTTCCTCAGCAGTTCCGCGCGCCACATCTCCGCGCGCGCCTCCCGCCCTCTAGCCAATCGCTTTTTCCCTGATCTGTCCCCTTCACATTAGTTACCCGTCCCTTTTTTCCGGGACGCGCGAGGATTATCCACTTGAGAAAAGAATTCCTATGGGCTCTTGCTCTGCTGGCCTCACCTGCTCTCGCGGCGGCCCAGCAGAATCCTGTGCCTCCAACAACCGCGCCGCCGCGGGCCGCTACAACGCAGCTCCCGTCCGCGCGTATCTCCATCGAGGAAGCTATTCGCCTGGCACTGCAGCACAACCATGCTCTGCAAGCCGCGCGCTCCACCATCCTCCAAAATCAGGCCCAGGAAACTACTGCCAATCTTCGGCCTAACCCCGTTCTTTCCTGGGACGCACAATTCCTTCCCATCTTCCAGCCCAGTCAATTCAGCGCCGACTATCTCAACAATCAAGCGCAGTTTGACATGGGCCTGGGTTACACCTTCGAGCTTGGCAAGAAGCGCCAGCATCGCCTGCAAGCCGCAAAGGATCAAACCGCCGCTACGCGTTTTACCGTGACTGACAACGAACGCCAGCTCATCTTCAATCTTTCTCAGCAGTTCGTCGCTGTCCTCCTCGCGCAATCCACCATCGATTTCACCCAGCAGGATCTCGACAGCTTCCAGAAAACTGTGGACATCAGCGAGACGCGCTACAAGGCAGGCGACATGAGCGAGGGTGACCTCCTCAAGATCAAGCTGCAAATGTTGCAATTCCAGAACGATTTTTTTGCCGCCAAGCTCTCCAAAGTCCAGGCTCTCGCCAGCCTCCGGCAATTCCTCGGATTCGAGTCTGTTCCCGACAATTACGATGTCGAAGGCGACCTCGACTACCAGGCCGTGCACGCCGGTCTCGACGATCTCAAAGCGCTCGCGCTGCGCACCCGCCCTGATTTGCAAGCCGCCCAACAAAATGTTGTCGCTGCCCGTAGCGCTGAATTGCTCGCGGAAGCCAACGGCAAGCGCGATCTCGGCGCCAGCTTCAACTATTCCCACGTCGCCGCCACCAACACCGGCGCCTTTTTCTTCAACATCCAACTCCCCATCTTCGATCGCAACCAGGGAGAAATTGCCCGCACCCGGTACGTCATCACCCAGAATCAGGAACTCGCCAGCGAAACTGGGCAGCAAGTTCTCACCGATGTAGTGGACGCCTTCTCTGCGCTTCGCAGCAGCGAGCAGATCGTTCAGCTTTATCAGGGTGGCTACGTTGATCAAGCCAAGAAGTCGCGGGACATCAGCGAGTATGCCTACAAGCGCGGTGCCGCCAGCCTGCTCGATTACCTCGACTCCGAACGCACCTATCGCTCCAATCAGCTCGCTTATCGGCAGGCACTTGCCACTTACATGACCGCGCTGGAACAGATGCGCCAAGCCGTCGGCACAAGGACTCTCCCATGAGAAAAATTGACACGAGAAAAATGCTCTTACTTCCGCCCGCCTTCGCTTTCGCCGCACTCGCCGCTTTGGCGTTCGGGTTCGCCGGCTGCGGCGCCGGTTCGTCCGAATCGAAAATGACTTCCTATTCCGGAACCGAAACGAAAGCTGACACCGCACTTCTCTTTAGCGTCCCTCAAGACCAGCTCGCGCATGTCCAGGTTGTCGCCGTCGAAAAAACAAAACTCCCGCGCCTCCTCCGCCTCACTGGCAGCGCCGCCTACAACGCCTTCAAGACCACGCCCGTATTCAGCCCCATCGGCGGGCCTGTGCACGAAATTCTCGTCGCGCCCGGCGAATCCGTTCACGCTGGCCAGTCGCTACTCACGGTGAACAGCCCGGACTATTCCGTGGCGCGCTCTGCTTACATCAAAGCACGTGCTGCGGACGCGCTCGCCGAAAAGATTTACACCCGCGCTCAAGATCTTTTCACCCACGGCGCTATCGCCGAAGCCGACCTTCAGCAAGCCGAAGCCAGCCGAAACCAGGCGCAAGCCGACCTGCAATCCAGCGAAGATGCCTTGCGTGCCCTCGGCCTGAAAGATCCTGACGCCCTGCTAAAAAATCCCCCGAAACTAACCTCGCAAATTCCGGTCATCGCTCCCGTCGGCGGCGAAGTTGTCGAGCGTCTCGTCGGTCCCGGCCAACTGCTTATCGCAGGAGCAACTCAAATCTTCACCATCTCCGACATGAGCACCGTTTGGGTTCTCGTCAACGTCTACCAGGGCGACATGGCCTACGTGCATCCAGGCGATTCCGTGGATATCACCACCGATTCCTATCCCGATGTCTTTCACGGCACGATTTCTTACATTGCCCCCGCGCTCGATCCCACCACTCGTACCTTGCAAGCGCGCATCGTCACCAACAACCCTGGCATGAAGCTAAAGAAAGATATGTATGTCACCGCCGCCGTTCGCGCTGGCGCGATTCGCGATGCTCTCACCGTTCCCGATTCCGCCGTTCTTCGCGACACGGAGAATATGCCTTTCGTCTACGCCCAGACCAAAGTCTCAAATCAATTTGAACGCCGCCTTGTGAGAATCGCCGACAGCCAATCCGGCCGGACCCAAATCACCGATGGCCTCAAGGAAGGCGAGCGCGTCGTCGGCGATGGCGCTCTCTTTCTGCAGTTCAAAAATTCTTTGCAGCACTAACGGGAGACGCGGCTAGTGAACTCACGATGATCCATCGCATTGTCCAATTCGCTCTTCGCCAGCGGTTCCTGGTGATGATGATCACCGTGCTGATCATTGTCGCCGGAGCGGTTTCCTTCCAGCGTATGCCCGTGGACGCCTATCCCGATCTTTCTCCGCCCATGGTCGAGCTCGTCACCCAATGGCCTGGCCACGCCGCCGAAGAAGTCGAGCGCCTTGCCACACTCCCGCTTGAATTGGCCATGAACGGCACCCCTCATCTGAAAGTGATGCGTTCCATCTCGCTCTATGGCCTCTCCAGCATTCGCCTCACGTTTGAAGAAAATGTCGATCCTTATTTCGCCCGCCAAGTTGTCTTCCAGCGCATCAGTGACGCACAGCTCCCCCAAGGCGTAACGCCCAGCATGTCTCCTCTGTTCAGCCCCAGCGGCCTTGTCTATCGCTACGTTATCGAGAGCCCCGACCGTTCTCCTCAGGAGCTGCACACTTATGAGGACTGGATCATCGAGCGCGCTTACAAAAGTGTTCCCGGCGTCGCCGACGATTCTGGTTTCGGCGGTCCCACCATGCAGTATCAAGTCCTGCTTGATCCCGCGAAACTCTACAATTTTCATCTTCCGGTAGTTCAGGTTCTCAACGCCCTCACCGCCAACAATTCCAACACCGGCGGCGGTTTCTACAGCCAGGGTGGCCAGTTCTATTACGTTCGCGGCCTTGGCCTCGTCAAGACTACCGAAGACATTGGCGAAGTTGTCGTCGGCAGCAACAACGGCGTTCCCATTCGCGTCAGGGACATCGGCCATGTTGAAATCGGCCACGCTCCGCGTCTCGGCATTTTCGGCTTTCAGGACAAGTTCAAGAACAACGACGATGCGGTTGAAGGCGTCATCCTCATGCGCCGCGGCGAACAGACCCAAACCGTCCTCGAAGGCGTCGAGAAAAAAACCGTCGAGCTCAATCGCAACATCCTTCCTCCAGACGTCAAGATTCGCCCTTATTACGATCGCAGCGACCTCGTCCGCGTCACTACTGACACTGTCGAGTGGAACCTCATCCGCGGCATGGTTCTTGTTCTCATCGTTCTGATCTTTTTTCTTGTCAGCGTCCGTGCCGCCGTCATCACCGCGTTGACCGTTCCTCTCGCGCTGCTTTTTGCATTCATTTTCCTGAACGCCACCGGCGAAGCCGCCAATCTCCTCTCTATCGGCGCCATCGATTTCGGCATCATCATTGACGGCACCATCGTCATGGTCGAAAACATTTA
>JBGPDI010000092.1:0-18899 GCA_041482215.1 Candidatus Acidiferrum sp.
AAGAAGCTTTTGAGAGTGGCGTGGCAGCGAGGATTTGGCCAACGCCGGTATGACGATCGCGGTCGAGTGCATTCTTGACGATGTAAAAACCCACCAGGGATACGAAGCTGGTGGTAACGACCGCCACGAGCGCGCCGATCCATGCGGAAGTGTAGACGCCGCGATAGTCGCCGAGATGGACCGCGATCCTGCCGGTGGCGGCAGCGTAGCCCAGGAAAATGGCAAACAACAAAGTGAGAAGAAAACTGTAGCGGCGGACGCGTTCGAGGAAATCGGCGCGAGCAACGGCGTAGACGGAACGGGCGACGCTCACGCGGCAACTCCAGCTGGATTGTTAGCGCGCTGAGCAGAGAGCGCGGCGAGGTAGGCGTCTTCGAGAGAAGGATCGAGGGGACGTGCTCCACTGGCCGGCGCGGAGTTTGCGACTACTCGAGCGTGAACACCATCACTGCGGTGAGCAGTGCTGCTAACGAGATGTTTCTGGCGCAGGGCGGGAAGGTCGGCGCTGGGGACAATCACTTCCCAAACTTTTCCAGCGACGCTGGCGAGGAGTCCTTCGGGAGAATCATGCGCGAGGAGCTGGCCGTGGGCGAGGATGGCGATGCTGGTGGCAACGGCTTCAACATCGGAGACGATGTGCGTGGAAAGAATCACGATGCGTTCGCCGGAAAGTTCCGAGAGTAGATTGCGAAAGCGCACGCGCTCTTCGGGATCGAGGCCGGCCGTGGGTTCATCCACGATGAGGAGTTGGGGATCGTTGAGCAGTGCTTGCGCGATGCCGGCGCGCTGGCGCATGCCGCCGGAATAGCCGCCCAGCGGGCGCTTTGCAGCATCCGCGAGATTCACGAGTTCGAGTAGTTCGCCGATGCGTTTTTTTGCCGCGGCGGCAGGGATGCCTTTTACAGCAGCGAGATACTCCAAAAATTCGATCGCGCTGAGATTGGGATAGACGCCGAAATCCTGCGGTAAATAGCCGAGGACGTTGCGCAGGACATCGGGATTCTTTGCGATGTCGGTGTCGTTCCAGAGAACGCGGCCCGAAGCAGGGCGCGTGACGGTGGCCAGGATGCGCATGAGTGTGGATTTGCCGGCACCATTGGGGCCGAGAAGCCCAAGAATGCCGGGCTGCAACGTGATTTGAACGTTGCGAAGCGCTTGCACACTTCCACGATAATTCTTACAGAGATTTTCCACTTTAAGCTGCATGAGAATCCATTCCGCGGAGTAGACCGCTCGCAGTTGCTAGAGAGGATACGCAGGAGAGTAGCAAAAAGTTTGCTGAAAATGCGGAACTATCCCGGAGCGGGAACGTGGAGACTTTGAACTGCGGGCGTGCCCGTGAGAATCAGGGTTTCGGCGGCGGAGTCGCGCCAGCGGGCTGTTGCGGCTGCAATTCCATGAGACGCGCTAACAAGCGATCAACTTCCTGTTGCCTGGTGTTGGCTTGCTGTTTCTCGTCATCGAGCTTCGCTTTACCCGCCGTATCGTGGGTGTAATCGGTGTTCGAGTAGAAGGTGTCCTGATCCAGCGATAGTTCGCGCAGCACCAGATCGAGATCACCCTTTGCTTGTTTGATCTGGGCCTTTAAGTCGGCCACTTCCTTGGAATCTTTTTCATCCTTGGCATCCGGTGTAGGCGAAGTATTCCCAGAAACTACGCCGGCGGCAGGACCATTGTCGGACTTCACAACGGTCGAGGCAGCCGGAGCGGGTGTGCCCGGCGCTGCGGGGGTATCAGTCGATGCCGGAGTCGCTGGTTTTACATCGTCATCGGTGAGAACTTTTACGGGTTTAGCGGGCGTTTTCTTCTGCTCGCGGGCACGGCGGGCGGCGTCCGCAACGGACTCGGAGTCCTGCGATTGAGCAAAGGAAGCTGCAGGAAGCAGCGTGGCCGCCAGTGCAATCGGCAGGGCCAGGCGCAATAAGATGCATCGCGACATAGTGCTACTCCTCATAAGTATCTGAGCTGGGTCAATTCCCAACATACGCTGACGGGATTCGAATGACAATCCCAAGTGAGAAAAGCCGTTCGAATGAGCCAACGGAGCCTTTCCGAACATAGATCTCCTCGCAGGTGAAATCTTGATCGGCGAATCTGTGCAGCTCGGAATTCGTCAGCGGGCTGCAGCCGCGGTTTGCGTGGATGAAACATCGCGGAAAGAAAAGTGGGTCTGCAGGTTTTTCACCGGCTGGCCATTCGTTTCCGCGTAGGGGTAGATGAAATAGTTGAGTGGATCGCCCTTTTGGTCGGGCGAAAGACGGATGTCCCGGCCGTAGGTAAAGAAAACGCGATTGGTGTCGTGCGCGCCGAAGAAAAATTCGCGCTTGGCGGGATTTTTCCAGGCTTCGGAGGCGTCTACCGGAACCCAGCCCATGCCGGAAAGATAAAACTCAGCCCAGCAATGGTAGCCGGCGATGTCACCCCCGGTCTTGCCTTCGGGAAGAGGGAAGCCAATTTCGAATCGGGCGGGAATGCCGGACGAGCGCATCATACCGATGAAAAGAGAATGGAAATCGGTGCAGTTGCCACGCTTTGCGGTGCAAGCCCAGATGGCGTCGCCGCGGCCCCAGCCTTCGCCGGATTTGTCGTAGCGCATGGTGGCGAGCACATAGTCGTAAATGTGGCGGGCCTTTTGGATTGGCGTGGTGTCGCCAGTGGTGTGCTCTTTGGCGAGTTCGGCGATCGTGCCATTGAGGGGAACGAGTTTGTCGGGCTGCAAGTAGCGTTGCAGATTCTGGTCGTGAGTCGTTGAGGCGAAGACATTTTGCAGTGAAGCAGCGTCTAGCGCGACCTTATGTTCGCGGCGCACAGCTGTAAAACGCACTACCACGTCAAAACCAGCCGCGGATTGCTGCGCGGTCGGTGTGAAAACTGCAAACCTGTTTCCGTATTCAGTATCGCTGCCTTGGGAATAGCCGACGGGGCTGTCAATGTGCAGACCGCTTATGTCCTGGTAGCCGTCAGCCTGTGGTAGGGGAATCCAGAGATGGGTGGGCGCTGCAGAATCCGCGTTGGCGGGAACGTGAACCTCATATGTGAATTCGAACGAGCGCGCCGGCACGCTTACAGACGTCTCTGCCGCAGAATGGCGCCCCGCATTGGTGGCAACCGCAGCAATAAGAGCGAAAACGAGAATCGAAGAAAGCACGAGACGATTGCGAATCATGGAGGGACTCCTGCCTGGAGAGTGTGGCCAAGAATGGCGCTGCTGCGATTATACTGAATTGAGAATCAAAGCAAAGGGGACGACCCCGGGAGCGGAAGAATTGGCGAGAATTCGAATGGTCGCGCTACTAGCGGTTCTAGTAGGTATGGCATCGAGCGACGTCTGCGCGCAGACGCCGGCAACCGGAGCGCAAGCGCCCCCATCAGCAGTGGCGCCGCAGACGCGCGAGAATCCGACCAAGGCGCGAACGCAGGAACACCGCTTCTGGGATAAAGAGAACGATTGGTTGTTTGCAGGCGTGGGAGCGTCGCGAACATTTGATTATTTTTCGACATTGAATATGAGGCGGCGCGGGGACCAGGAAGTTTTTCTGACCAATTCGATTGTGGACAATCACGCGGCGTTTGCAGCGATCGAAGCGGCGGGAACGGGCGCATCGATCGGAGTCTCGTATTTGTTTCACCATTACGGACATCACAAACTGGAACGGTGGACTTCTATCGTCCACATCGGGCTGGCGACGAGCGGAGCGGTGAGGAACTACTGCTTGAAGACGGCACATCCCAAAACCACTCCCTAATCGCTTGCCAGACCAGAGATAAAAACGATGGCGGTTTCCAGCCGTCTAAATCAATGAGATGAAATCTTGCGGTTCGAATTGCGGTGCGGCATACTCGCGGCGCGTGCGGGACCTGGTGAGAAACGCACGGAATGTGGCGTTGGGAAATACGCGAGGTGGTCCAATGGGACGGTGGGTTCGCATTCACCGTTTCGCGATGGCTGTTTGTGCGTGTTTATGTTTCGCGGTCGGTTCGCGCGGAGCTGCAGGCCTCGCAACCGACGCGCGTCCGGAAACATCACAGGCGCAAGCGGCTGTGGTGCAGGCAGTCTCTTCACAGACTTACGTTCCGGAGTCGAAGACTTCCGATCAAACAAAAACCGAACAATACACGCTTTCTCATGAGCGCGCTGCGAAGGCCGTTGCGTATTCGCGGGCAGGCTACACACTTTATTTTGTCTCTTATTTTCTTGGAGGGCTCTTCCTTTTCTTGATCCTTCGGCTAGGTTATGCCGCGAAGTTTCGAGACTTTGCGGAGAATGTAAGCGACAAAAAACTTGTTCAAGGAACGGTATTCGTTCCATTGCTTTTCGTGACCCTGGCCATATTGAACCTACCAGTGCGGCTCTATTGGCATGGGCTTTCGTTGCACTATCAGCAATCTGTTCAAGGATGGGGATCGTGGTTCTGGGACTGGACCAAAGGAGAGCTGCTTGACACAGCGTTTGGAATTGTCCTGGTGCTGATTCTGTTTGCGGTGATGCGGCGAAGCCCGCGGCGCTGGTGGTTGTACTTCTGGTTTCCGGCGACACTGATTCTTTTAGGGCTGATCGTGCTTACACCATTGGTGATCGACCCGCTGTTCAATAAATTTGAGCCGTTGAGCAAAGATCATCCCGATCTTGTTGCGTCGATTGAAAGACTAACGCAACACGCGGGCGTTCCCATCGCGCCAGACCGCATGTTCCTGATGGTAGCAAGCGAGAAAACGAATGCCATCAATGCGTACGTGACCGGGCTGGGAGCCTCGAAGCGCGTGGTGATCTGGGACACCACGCTACAAAAGACTTCCAATGATGAATCGCTGTTTATCGTGGGACATGAGCTCGGACACTACGTGCTCGGGCATGTTGTTCAGGGATTTTTTGTAGGCGCGGCGGGGCTTCTGGCGGCGCTTTATTTCCTCTTTCGCGGGTTGCATTGGGCGCTGGATCGCTGGGGTGGGGACTGGAAGCTTTATGGTCAGGAGGATTGGGCATCACTGGCAGTGCTGCTCCTGCTGCTTCAAGGATTACTGTTTGCTTCCTCGCCGGTCATAAGTGGCTATAGCCGGATGCAGGAGCATGCAGCAGACGTGTACGGATTGGAAGTCATACATGGGTTAGTGCCTAATTCAGAAGAGGTTGCGGCTCACGCGTTTCAAGTGCTTGGGGAGTTGGATCTTTCGGATCCTAACCCACCGCCGTTTATCACTTTTTGGATGTATTCGCATCCGCCACTCGCGGACCGCTTGGTGTTCGCGCATAGTTACGATCCCTGGTCGAAGGGAGAATCACCGAAGTATGTGAAAGTGGTTGAGAAATGAGGAGCTTCGGATCTAAGAGATGTGGCGTGCAGAAGCATGTTTGCGAGCGAACGCAGCCACTTTGCTGCGATTACCGCAGACCGCCATGGAGCACCAGCGGCGCTGGCGGGTACGCGAATTGTCGTAGAAGAACAGACCGCACTGGGGATTGGCACAAATCCTGAGGCGGGCACGGGGTCCTTCGGCAAGAATATCCGCTCCGGAGCGGGCCACGGCGGCCAGCAGCCAGTCCAGGCCTCCTTCTCGGGCGACGAATTCGATTTTCCAGCCGAGGTCCCGGGCAACCAGTTCATCATGGCCCTCGGTGATGCGGAGGATTTCGTTGATTGGCTCAATCCAATCTCCGGCAATTTTCTGCTTTCGGAGCATGGCCGCGAATACCTTGCGAAGCGCAGAAGCAAGCCGCCATGCCTTTATGAGCAGCCCCTCGGCTGACTGTGGGTCGGAGTGGGGCAGACTTAGGAGCTGGGAGCTTCGTTCGGCGGAGACGATGCCTGTTGACTCGAGGAAAAGAATGAGCTGGTCCCAAGAAAGCTCTCCGTTTGCGGGAGTAGCGTTGATAAAATCGATGGAGAGCCTTCCGCCGTGCAGAGTCACGCGTGAATTATGAGAAGACATGGAATGTGCGCCCTTAAATTAGATCGTAAGCACGCTACATTAACCCGATTAACCGGTAATATGCAATATAACGGTTATTTCGGCTTGGGGGCTGTTTGGCAGTGAATTGAAGTAGCTTTTTACAGGCAAGGAGTGAGATATCCTTGCAGGAAGGAAACGACTCATATGAAACGTATCCTCACAGGTTTGATCCTAGTTTCAATTCTCCTCCTTGCGGCCAGCACGTTGGTTCGAACTCACGCACAAGCGCCGGCCAGTACTTCTGAAGCGGAGCGTACGCCTGTAGTGATCGAACTATTTACTGCCGAAGGGTGCTCAAGCTGTCCGCCAGCAGACGCTTTTTTGGCACGGCTCGCGGAGCAGAAGGTTATTGGGAATGCGCAGCTGATCGCACTCGAGGAGCATGTTGACTATTGGAACGAGCTCGGTTGGGTGGACCCGTTCTCTTCGAGCGATTGGACGTTCCGGCAACGTGATTATTCCGCGGTGCTTGGAAATGGCAATCCGTACACGCCACAGATGGTGGTGGACGGGGCGGTGGAATTTGTGGGCAGCCAGACGCAGAAGGCGCGACAGGCAATTCTGGACGCCTCGGGCAAAACAAAAACCCCAGTGTCGCTGACACTCGGCAACGCGAACGGAGCAAAGTCGGAAAGTTTTCATGTACAGGTTGGCAAACGTGAAGGAACAGCAAAGCGCGATGCTGCGGAAGTCTGGCTGGCCATTACCGAAACAGGTTTGCATTCTTCGGTGACGCGTGGCGAGAATGCGGGGAAAGATCTGCATCACGCTGCCGTGGTGCGTTCCATGCGCAAGATCGGCGAAGCCAAGGGTGAGGGCGAATTCTCATTTGCTGGAGATGCTAGTGTGCCGCTCCGATCGGAATGGAAACGGGAGAACCTGAGGGCGGTGCTTTTCGTTCAAGAAAAAAAGAGCCGGCGAATTCTTGGCGCTGCGGAGATCCCGATTGCCCGATAGATCAAGGGACAAGCGCGGGAATCCTGGAATATGCGGGCAAAGAAGTTTTGGTGTTATGGAGCTACTCCTCTCAGGTACTATCGCTGCCAGACGGGGGCAAAAATAATCCGCCCCAAATTTTTCCTCGATGGAATTTGTCAGCACGAAGCGCCGGATCTGCTTACGACGCATCGTTCTGTTCATCGGACAAAAATGAAGTGCGGGTGTACTTCCTTGAGGTGATTGTTGGATTTTGAAACGGTAAACGAATCTTCTCCGACCCCGCCCCCTCCTCTTCGGCCCCCCGGCCGCCTCTTGGACAAAACCTCAGTGAACGACGGAGGACCGCTGGTGGCTTTGCGGGTGCTCCTTTTTGGCTTGTTTTGGATCATCTTCAGCTATGGCCTGCAATTCGTTGTCAGTGGATTTTTCGGCTTTACCCCCGAGGCATACTCCCCGCAAAGAGTTCTGCAAGAAGACCTGCTGGGCTTCCTAGCGGCACTAGGCGCAGCGCTGCTCATGGCGCAATTCGAGCGGCGCTCCGTGGACATCTACGGGTTGCCGCGAGCGCTGGCCTTTGGGAAATTGTTCTGGCAGGGATGTCTGCTCGGACTGGTTGAAATAACGTTGCTCGTTGGCCTGATTGCCGCATTCGGCGGATATTCGTTTGGGTCGCCCTCGATGCACGGTGTTGAATTGGTACGCTGGGGAGGACTTTGGTTTGTCGCTTTCGTTTGCGTCGGGCTTTACGAAGAATACCTGTTCCGGGGCTACGCTCAATACACGCTGGCACAGGGAATTGGCTTCTGGCCCGCGGCTATAATTCTTTCTGTTCTGTTTGGCGCGGGGCATCTGTGGAATCCAGGTGAGGGTTACGTGGGAGTCGCGGGCGTCGTCGTTACCGGGCTCGTCTTCGCTTTTACACTGCGCAGGACGGGCAGCCTGTGGCTCGCTGTGGGTTGGCATGCGAGCTTTGATTTTGGGGAAACGTTTTTGTATTCCGTCCCGGACAGTGGCATGGTTTTTGCGCATCACCTTTCGAACGCTAGGCTCCATGGTGCGGCGTGGCTAACTGGTGGAACTGTGGGACCGGAGGGAAGCGTTTTAGGGTTTGTTACCCTAGGCGTAATGACTCTTCTGATTCATCTGCTTTTTCCTGCAAAGAAAACCGTGACGGCGCAGAAGTTACCGGGCCAAACGATTTAGTGGACAAGTTCGGAAGCGGGTACCAGGCGGACTCCCTGTGCCTGTGCTTGCGGCAGGATTTCGCGGAGAGCCTGTAGCGTTGCGGCGTGAGGATGGCCGATAGCTATGGCTTGGCCTTTTTCGCGGGCGCCGCGCAGGGCCAATTCGAGTTGTTTGCGGACCGCAGTCACTTCAGCGATGTCGTCGAGGAACGGGACGTTTCGAAAGGCCGAGCGAACTCCAAAGTCCTGCGCGGTTTCGTATGCCACGGTCGCGGCAGTGGTGCGGCTGTCCACATAGAAAAGTTGATGATCGCGCAGCACGGGCATCAGTTCATCCATCAGAGCGGCGTCAGTGGTGGCCTGCGAACCCTGATGGTTGTTGACGCCGGCAGCGCCCGGAACATTCTGCAGGAATTGTTCGACTAGGGAAGCAACATCCGCTGCCGGCATGCCAGGACGCAATTCCCGCGCTTCGGGCGTCTCGTTTGCCACCGATTGCATGGGCAGATGGAGCATGACCTGGAATCCACGGCGATGCGCTTCCTTGGCAATCTCCATTGAATGCTCGTGATTGGGGAGAACGGAAATTGTGAGCGGATAACCGAGTGCGAAAATGGTCTCGGCAGCAGCGGTGTCGCTGCCCAAATCGTCGATGATAATTGCGAGCCGCGCGTCGCCAGCATGACCGCCGGAATCTATCGGTCCCCCGCCGGACTTGGGCGTTGCACGCGTAACAATTTCGACTTCGATTACCGGCACGCCAGAACGCCGCAGATGATATTGCAGGAGATCCCCATTCTGGCCCGGAGGGTCTTGAGTCAGATTATTGCGCAGCGCGGCGGCATTAATGTTCTGAAGGAGCTTTGCGAGCGCGGCGCGATTTGCGTCCGTTGGAGGGTCATTCTTCAAAACGATGCGCAGGTATTCCAAGTTTGAGGATTGCTGGCTGGAAACACCGTGCCGGAATTTAATGGGAGTCCCAGCCGGCACAGCGGAAGAAGCTGCCGCAGCCAGATCTCGCGTGATTTGGTGAACCTGTGCGGGAGTGAGGCGATTCGCTTCCTTCTTGCAGCTGCTAAGAGAAAGCGCGAGGAGAAAACAAACTCCCAGCCACGCGAAATGAGTTGAATGGTTTACTTTGAGTCGAAAGCAATTTTGGCTTGGTCGAACTGAGTCAGGTTGCCAGGGCACGGAAAACTAAGCGGCCTTTTTCACGGGAGCCTTAAGCAAGTCGAGCGCGCGGTGAAAAATAGGATCTTCCGGAGAAAGCGGGCGCGGCCCGAGACCAGGTTCTTTCTGGGGCTCAGGTGCCGGTGTTGCGTCGTCATCGCCCGAATCCGAATCATCTTCCGGAACGGCGCGCACAACTTCCGTGGGTGTCACACCCTCTTCCATGATCGACTTGCCGCCGGGATTGTAGTAGTTGGCGACTGTGAGGATCAGTGCCGAGCCATCATCCATCGTAATGAGCTTCTGCTCGGATGCCAGACCGAAGGTACGTTCGCCCACGACATCACCGCGGTGGTTCGCAACGACAGCGGAAGCAAGAACTTCCGCGGCGCCGGACGTTGTGGCGTCAATCAGGACGGAGACGGGACCTTTCCAAACGACCTGCTTGGGCTCCGCAGAAAAAACCTGCGCCGAGACCTTCTGGCCGCGAAGTGTCGTCAACATTCCTGAAGAAACGAAAAGCCGCGCGATCGAAATGGCTTCGGAGAATTGCCCGCGGCCGCATTCCCGTACGTCCAAGATGACTTTGTGCACGCCTTGTTTTTCCGCTTCAAGGAGACGAGTGCGAACTTCGTCGGCACGCCCGGCGTCGAGCGACGGGATGCGCAGCACCAAAATGTCGGGGTCGGCTTTCTGGACGATGAGTTTTGGAGCCACCAGCTTCTCGCGAACGATGTCGACCTCTTCGGGAGTGGCTTTGCCTCGGCGAATCACGCCAACCTTGATGCCCGTGCCCGGCTGGCCATTGAGAAGATTCAAAGCCTGGCCCACGGACATGTCGCGAGTCGTAAATCCGCTGATGGATTCGAAAATGTCGCCGCTGCGAATGCCCGCTTTCGTACCGGGGCTGTCCGGCAGAACGGAGAGAACGATGATGTATCCGTAACGCTTGCTGAGCGTCAGGCCGGTCTCCGCCGTGCCTGCATTCGCGAGCTTCTTCTTGTACTCGTCGTATTCGCGCGGAGTCAGGTAGCTGGACTGAGGGTCGAGCGACTCCAGCATTCCATGCAGGGAGCCAGCCGTTACTGTCCGCATGTTCGGATCGTCAACGTAGTCCTGCTGGATCTTTTGCAGCACTTCACCGTACACGGTGAGTGACTTGTAGGCTTTGTCGTCCGCTGTATGCCCTAGGACGTGCCCGATGCCTGCATAACAAAAGATCACTACCGATGCGCAGAGAATACCAATGCGAGCCGATCGATTCATGCCCCACCCTTCAACAAGAAGCTATAAACGACAATTATACCACCGTCAAGGAATGGGACGCGCTAGGAATCAAAAAGGAAGCCTCATCAGCTATATTAGAATCGGACCTAAAACACCTCGTTTCCCGATTCGAGACACAATGAAATCAGCAAACGTTGTGGAAATACCACACCAGTTGGTTATTGGACACTTTTCATGCTTTTAAGTCATTGATAATAAAGCACAAACGGACGAACTGTTGGTAGACAACATGCTAGTATATTTGCGAGCGAATGTTTCAGACTACCATCGCAAGAGTTTCAATCGCAGAGGGTGTGGGTCTCCACACCGGCGTGTACGGCCATGTCCGCTTGGTGCCAGCTCCAGCCGAAACAGGCATCGTATTCCGCCGCGTTGATCTCGACAACTTTCCCATCGAAGCGCAGGGGCACAATGTTGCCCGCGTCAGCTATGCCACCAGCCTCATGAAACAAGGCGTTCTGCTCTCCACCACCGAGCACCTACTCGCCGCGATCTATTCCTGTGGCATCGACAACATTTACATCGACATAGACTCGATAGAAATTCCGATTCTGGATGGCTCAGCCGAGCCCTTCATGCAAATGCTGGAGCACTCTGGCTTGCGCAAATTGCGGAGAAAACGGCGATTTCTGAAGGTTTTGAAGCCGCTGGAAGTCATAGAAGGCGACCGGCGAATCGGTATTTTCCCGGCAGACGAGTTTCGCGTCCGCTGCTACGTGGATTTTCCGCACCCGCTGGTGGGGCAGCAGGAAGTGGAGATGCTGGTCGGGCCGGATACGTTCCGCCATCTGTTGGCGAGAGCGCGGACTTTCTGTTTCGAGCGCGACATTGAGCCACTGAAGGCCATGGGTCTCATCCGCGGGGGTTCGCTGGAGAATGCCATAGTTCTCACCGATGATGGCGTAATGAACGGACCGTTGCGGTTCCCGGACGAGTTCGGTAGGCACAAAGCGCTGGATCTGATTGGTGATCTGGCCTTGGCAGGCTTGCCACTTTTGGCGCGTGTCGAAGCCCACAAGGCCGGCCATGCCCTGCATACTCAGCTTGTCAGCCGCCTCCTGGCAGATCCTTCGCTCTGGACCATCACTACCGGCGAAGCCGTCCGCCCTGAAAGTGACGCCTACCTGACTGCTCTCTCTCCTGCTGCTGCCACTGATTAGCGATTCGCCGCCTCTCCATCAAGCCCTCGTTGCGAAATAGCCGTTGCTCCCGCAGAATGGGCTCGCAGCTATGTCTAACAATGATCTAGCGATTGTGATCCTGGCGGCGGGCAAGGGCACGCGGTTGAAGTCCAGCTTGGCAAAGGTGTTGCACCGCGCGGGCGGGCGCACGCTCGTCGAGCATATAGTTCGTTCTTGCGATTCTCTGAAGGCGCGCGAAACGGTTGTGGTCGTCGGCCACCAGGCAGAGCAAGTTGCTGCCGTCGTCGAACCACTCGACGCCGTGACGGCATTGCAACAGCCACAGCATGGCACCGGCCACGCCATGCTGGTGGCGAAGCGCGCGTTAGGCCGGGCGAAACTTGCTGTGGTGCTTCCAGGCGACGCGCCTCTTGTGCGCACGGAAACTTTGAAAGCGCTGATTGCTGCGCATCGCAACGGGAATGCAGCCGCGACAATTCTTTCCGCAGTGCTTGCTGACCCGTCTGGCTATGGCCGCGTGGTCCGCAAATCCGAAACGGCCGTCTCTGCCATCGTTGAAGAATCGCAACTCACCGACGAGCAGCGCGAGATTAACGAAATCAATTCCGCGATTTATTGCTTCACGCTGGAGAAACTCTGGCCTGCGCTCGCGCAAGTGAAACCCAACAACAAGCACCGGGAGTTGTATCTGACCGATGCTATAGCTGTTCTTAACGCCAAGGGCGAGACCGTGCTAGCGCAAGTGGCCACTGATTCGCGCGAAGTGCTGGGCTGCAACACACGCGTAGATTTGGCAGAAGTTGACCGCATATTCCGCGAGCGCAAACGGAACGCGATGATGGATGACGGCGTCACGATTCAATTGCCGGAAACCGTGCTGATCGATCCCGAAGTCATCGCAGGCGAAGACACGGTGATCGAACCCGGCGTTCAGCTGCTGGGCAAAACGAAAATCGGAGCGCGTTGCACCATTCGAACGGGGAGCGTGCTTACCGATGCGATCCTCGGCGGCGAAGTGACTGTCGAGCCGCATTGCGTGATCGTCGAAAGCCGTCTGGAAGACAATGTTACGGTCGGTCCCTTTGCGCGTTTGCGTATCGGCACACATCTGAAATCTGGTGCCCGCATCGGAAACTTTGTGGAAACAAAGAAAGCCATCATAGGCGAAGGCGCTAAAGTACCGCATCTGACCTACCTGGGTGACGCCAAAGTGGGCCCGAAAAGCAACATTGGAGCGGGTACGATCACCTGCAACTACGACGGATTCCACAAACATCCGACCATCATTGGCAAAGGGGTCTTCATTGGCAGCGATTCGGTTCTCGTCGCCCCCGTCCGCATTGGTGATGGAGCGTACATCGCGGCAGGCTCAACAATCACGGAAAACGTTCCGTCTCAAGGGCTTGGCATCGCGCGCGGCCGTCAGATCAATAAGCCTGGCTGGGCAGCAAGAAAACGTCGTGAGCTAGCGGCGACAGAAAAACCAAAAAAGAAGGCGAAGAAATCGAAGAAACGCAAAGCAACTCGTAAACGCAGGTAGCGTTTTTCTCTCCAAGACAGTACAGTCCAAAGTTAGTTCCCGCATTTTCCGCACGAATCGTTGAATACATTGCACCTGAGTGCTATCGTCCGCGGTACGTGAAGCGGAAGGAGTCTCTCCGTGGGCAATTGGGTAAATTGGCTGCTGGTGATTGGCGGCATTGTTTGCGTGATTATCGAGCTGGCGCTTGGTGCGTTGACGGGATTTGATCTGGCGCTTTTGGGCGCATCGCTGACGGTCGGCGGCGGATTCGGAATTCTCGCGGGTTCGGCAAAGATTGGTTTGCTGGCGGCGGGCGTGCTGGCGCTGCTCTATCTGGCGGTGTTTCGAAGCTGGCTGAAAAGGAAGCTGACGGTGAGGGATCAGGCCAGCAACGTGGATGCGGTAGTGGGAAAAACCGGCGTGGTTACCAAGCGAATCGCCGTTCGCGAGCCCGGAATGGTGAAAGTCGGTTCCGAAATCTGGCGCGCCGAGTTGTCGGGCGGCGATGAAACTGCCAGAGATGTGGGTGCCGTAGTGGTGGTGCAATCGGTTGAAGGTGTAGCGCTCAGAGTGAGGTGAATCGCTATGGGTATAGATGCCATCGGCGGCTTGGTCATGGTCGCAATCTTCGCGTTCCTGGTGTTCGCGTTAGTGGCGCTGGCCAAGGGCGCGCGCACGGTGAAGCAGTACGAAAAAGGATTGATCACGCGTTTGGGCAAGTATCACGGCATGGCGCCGTCCGGGCTGACGTTCATCGTGCCGTTTGTGGACGACATTGTGCGCGTGGACATGCGCGAGCAAGTCATCACCGTACCGCCACAGAAGCTCATCACCAAGGACAACGTGACCGTGGAAGTCGACGCCGTCGTTTACTATAAGGTGATCGATCCGGTGAAATCGCAATACGAAGTGCAGGATTTCGGTTACGCGTGCACGACGCTGGCGCAGACGAATTTGCGCAACCTGATTGGCGACCGCACACTGGACGAAACACTCGTCGCCCGCGACATGATCAACACAAATTTGCGCGAAGTACTCGACGAAGCCACCAACGGCTGGGGCGTGAAGGTGACGCGCGTCGAGGTGCAGAAAATCGAGCCGCCTCGGGATATTACCGACGCCATGTCGCGCCAGATGAAAGCGGAACGCGAGAAGCGCGCCGCCGTGCTCGAAGCAGAAGGCATCAAGCAGAGTCAGATTCTGCAAGCCGAAGGCAAGAAGCAGTCGGAAATCTTGAAGGCTGAAGGCGATGCTCAAGCTCGCGTCACGCGCGCCAACGCGGAAGCCGAAGCGATCAAGCTTGTCTCCACCGCCGCCGAAACGTACTTCAAGGAACGCGCCGAGATGATGCGCCGCCTCGAAGTCCTGAACAACACGCTGGCGCAGAACACAAAATACATCGTGCCTTCCAACTCCAGCCTTGTGAACGTGCTGGGACTAGACGGCGGCGGACAAGGATTGCCAAAACCGCTTACGGATCCATCCACGCCGCCCCCTTCCAGTCCCGCGGGCCGTTCGCTCTGACTCTCGTAGGAGTGCAACTATGAAGAAAAAGGCAGTGGTATGGGCGTTGTTTCTCATGTCCGGCGCTATGGTCCCGCTCAGTATTCTGGCTCAGAGTGAGAAACACGTCTCGCAAAGAGTCCTTCTCGAAAAAAGGGCACCAGGCGTCTACATCACCTCTGTGGGCACCTATACCTCGGACTATAAAGCGGAAGGAGAGAGCGGAAAAAGAGCCGTGCTTCAGCTCCACAATAATTATCGATTCACAATCGAAGTGGCTGTTTACAACGTGGAGGACGAACCAATCTTCGTTGGCAATAAGAAGATGGATGTAGTGGGCGTCGTCTATGATCTTGATTCTTATTCTGAGGAATCGGAAAAACAGCCGACAAAACGCATGAGCCAGGAAGTTCTTACTGGCATCAGCCTGGATTCCGGTGAATCTCTTATGATAAGCGTCCCTTTTGAACATGTTACAAAGGACAGTGAAATTCGCGTACCTTTTCAGATTGCAGAGGAGAGCCGATCGACCATAGGTGGTTCCGATCCGCAACATTTTGCGGTCTTCATGGGGAAATTCATGCAAGATTCCGAGGGCAAGAAAAAGTAGGCTTGTGTCTGGGTGTGCTAAAATAAGAGTTCCCGCAACGTCACAGGGAGCTGCTACCGCATGAAATTTGGAGTCGTCGTTTTCCCGGGGTCCAATTGTGACCACGACGCGTTCTACGCGATCAGCAATGTCCTGCACAAGCCGGTGGAATTCATCTGGCACCAATCCGAAGATCTCGCGAATTGCGACGCCATCATTCTTCCCGGCGGATTTTCTTACGGCGACTATTTGCGCACGGGAGCTATCGCGCGTTTTTCACCGGTGATGAAGTCGATCGAGAAATTTGCGAAAAGCGGCGGCATGGTGCTTGGCGTCTGCAACGGCTTTCAGATTCTCTGTGAAGCCGGCCTGCTCCCCGGCGCGATGATGCGTAACAGCGGCCTGCGCTTTATCTGCCGCCATGTTTATATTCGCGTGGAGCAAACAGACACGCCCTTCACAAACGCCGCGCAAAAGGGCCAGATCCTCAAGCTTCCCATCGCACATTCGGACGGCAGCTACACTTGCGACGAAGCTACGGTCGCGGAGCTCGAGAAAAACCGCCAGGTGATATTCCGCTACACCACACCGGACGGTTCCGATGACAACGCCGGCAATCCCAACGGTGCGGTTCACAATATCGCTGGAGTTTGCAATCGCGAGCGCAATGTCGCCGGCCTGATGCCTCATCCCGAGCGCGCTGTGGAATCCGCCCTCGACTCTTCCGACGGGCTTGTCATTCTCCGCTCCATGGTGGAAACACTTGTCCTCAAGTAGCCCCAGTCAATCTGTGTCACCGAGTGTCGGCCTCACGGAGTTATTTTCTCTTCAGGACGAGGCCCTTCGTCGCAACTTGCTAAATGAACACGCCGTACACCAGCATGCCGCGCTAATGTCTTCCCTGGTGACCATTGTCTTCCAGGGTCTGCATGAAATGACATTCCCCGAAGAAAAACAGACAGCGGTTCGCCATCTGGGCACCGACACGCTTTCATATCTTGTTGTTGCGGCACGTGTGGGTCTATGGGGTGCCCTACCGGAGAGCCTCTCGATCTTGAGGGGAGCCGTGGAGAGTTGCGCGCAGTTTGCATTTGTCGTGATTGGAAAAAGATACAAAACGGTGATTTATGAGGCCACGCAGCTTGGCAGGTTTCGCCAAGTACACTTCGATCAGGCATCTTCGGAGCTTGGCCCGCTGGGAGAAAAGCTTCGCCGACTTCATGACCAAATATCGGACGTAGCATCACATTCGACCGTAAAGCGATTCTCATTGCTCGACTATCATTTCGAGGGCGAAGAATACGATCGATTGGGATTTGCGGTCGACCCAAAGTCAGCAAAGCTCGTGATCTTTCATTATTCTCTCTTGGCTCGTATTCTTGCAAGGTCGCTCCAATTGGCTTACCTACAGGACGGAATGCAGTTTAGGTGGGCGACTGAGCTAGAGAGCGCAGAACAGATTATCGACACACAGCCAAATCAAGGGTCAGAGGAAGAAAGCGGAGGCTCTTGAAGGTGATGGCTACAGCACCCACGGAAATTCGAGTCACCCCGGAGATCGCCGCAGAGCACGGCCTCAGCGTCGAAGAATACGCACGCGTAAAGCAGATCCTCGGGCGCGAACCGAACATCACCGAACTCGGCATCTTCAGCGTGATGTGGAGCGAGCATTGCTCCTACAAGTCGAGCAAGGTCCATCTGAAGCGTTTGCCCACGCGTGGCAAACTTGTCGTGCAAGGCCCGGGAGAAAACGCCGGCGTCGTGGATATCGGTGAAGGCCTCGTCGCAGCCTTCAAAATCGAATCGCACAACCATCCAAGTTACGTCGAACCCTTCCAGGGCGCGACGACCGGCGTCGGCGGAATTTTGCGCGATATTTTCACCATGGGCGCGCGCCCCATCGCCATTCTCGATTCCCTCCGCTTCGGCCCGATCACCAAAGAAGGCTTTGTAGGGGCGCAGCACGCTGCGCCACAGCTTGGCGGCACCGCTTCCGATGCTGCTACGCTGGCCGCAAACCGGCGCATTCTCGACGGCGTGGTTCGCGGAGTTGGCGGCTACGGAAATTGTTTTGGCGTTCCCACCGTCGGCGGCGAAGTCAACTTCGAGCCATGTTACTCACAGAATCCGCTCGTCAACGCCCTCGCACTTGGCATCGCCAAAAAAGAAGAAATTTTTCTCGCCAAGGCAAAAGGCATCGGCAATCCCGTAATTTACGTCGGTGCAAAAACCGGCCGTGACGGGATTCACGGCGCATCGCTCCTGGCCTCCGCGGAATTCACCGAAGAATCGAAGCAGAAGCGCCCGAACGTGCAAGTCGGCGATCCCTTCATGGAGAAACTGCTCCTGGAAGCCTGCCTCGAAGCCATGCAGACCGGTGCAGTCGTCGCGATTCAAGACATGGGCGCTGCCGGCCTCACCTGCTCCACCATGGAGATGGCTTCGCGCGGCGGCACTGGCATCGAAATCGATCTTGCTAAAGTTCCCCAACGCGAAACCGGCATGACGCCGTACGAAATCATGCTCAGCGAATCGCAAGAGCGCATGCTTTTGGTAGCCGAAAAGGGACGCGAGCGCGAAGTGCTTGACGTTTTCAAAAAGTGGGGCCTCGACGCCGTCGTCGTCGGCACCGTCACCGAAGGCGGCATCGCCCGCATCAACAACAACGGACGCGTCGCAGCGGAAATTCCCGCGCATCCTCTCGCGGAAGAAGGGCCCGTCTACAATCGCCCGATTGTCGCCCCCGTGCCGCGCAATGAATCCGAAAAAGATTGGTTCGCATTTGCTCCAGAAGGCACAAACCTCACTTCAAATTTTCTGAAATTGCTAGCGTCGCCGGCAATTGCTTCAAAGCGCTGGATCACCGAGCAGTACGATACGAGCGTGCGCACGAATACTTTGGCTGGTCCCGGCGCGAGCGATGCCGCTGTCGTTCGCATCAAGGACCCAAAAACGGGAGACGTCAAGCGCGCACTCGCGCTCTCCACCGACGGCAACGGTCGATGGTGCCAGTTGAATCCTCGCGTCGGCGCGATGCACGCCATCGCGGAGTCCGCCCGCAACGTCGCCGCTAGCGGAGCGCGTCCTATCGCCGCCACGAATTGCCTCAATTTCGGCAGCCCGGAAAAACCCGAGGTGATGTGGCAATTCTCCGAAAGCATCGACGGCCTCGCAGAAGCTTGTACTGCCCTCGGCACGCCCATCACCGGCGGTAACGTCAGCTTCTACAACGAAACTCTCGGCAAATCGATATATCCCACGCCGGTCATTGGAGTCCTCGGCATTCTCGACGATGTCTCGCGCGTCCTGAAAATCGCTTTCCGCCAAGAAAGCGACATCATCGTTCTGCTCGACGGCTCCAGTTCCGTTGTAGTGGCGCAGCATGCTGCGCCACTACAAGGCGGCCCCTCGTCCCCACCTGCCCGCGAATTCTCTTCCAGCGAGTATTCCAAGACCATCGCCAGCATCGTCGCCGGTGAACCGCCCGCCATCGACCTCGCCGCCGAAAAACGCTTGATTGATTGTCTCGTCGCTCTCGCAGCCGATGGCTCCGTGCAATCCGCCCACGATATCTCCGACGGCGGCCTCGCCGTCACCCTCGCCGAATCCTGCTT
>JBGPDI010000093.1:0-18828 GCA_041482215.1 Candidatus Acidiferrum sp.
GTTCGTCCCCGCCAGAATCACGATAGCTGCTGGTTTCAGATCGATCACGTCTGGAAACATTCGCACCAGCATCTGCGGCGTTGTTTGACCACTGATTCCGCGGTTCACATAGGGCTTGCCGGGAAATGACGCTTCCAGCTTCCAAAAGTCCGTGATGGAATCTCCCATAAACACGACTCGCTTGGGGGCAGCGGGTTGCCTCTTTAGCTCTGCATTCGCGGCGTGATACCGGCCAAGCTGGTTCCAATCCTGCATTTGATCCGAAAGCTGCTTGGCCGTGCCAGCCAGGCAGCAGTCCGATTTCGGCGGCTTGTAGTCCGCCACCAGCTGGGCTCGCGCGAGCGTACCCATCTGCGCAGCCATGAATAAGATTAGCAACAGGCATCGAGACATTTTTCTACTCCCCATGAATCGTCCTGAATTCCTGCGGCGATTCGCATGAAAGACGAAAATCTATACCGGATTCCCGAGCCGCCGTCTCGCGCATCGTACGCTCCCGCCGCCTTCGACACAACGAATTTACGCCCACAGCGGGATCCAACGAGAGTGGCGAGGTTTCGATCGCGAACGGTTAGGGGCTCCACAAGTGGGCGGTGTTGATGCGGGAGGTGCCAAGCATGATGATGGTAGAGTGGGATCGAAGGGCACGATGTATCGTGCCCCTACACAGGAAAAAGATGGCGAGGTAGACTCGCTGCTACGGCGTGAGTTGAACGTTTCGATGCAATTTGAGCAACCTACCGGAATGTATATCGCGACGGGAGTCTTGTTTCTCATTCCGGGCACGCTCCTCTTTTTTGCGGGGAAGAATCTATCTAGAACTGAGAGTGCACTCTCGCGGTGGCGAAGATACTTCTCCATGGCGGCGCTATTCATCGCAGTCATTTCGACGATCATGAACGTCGTCTGGAATGTTTCCTGGCTCTACTCGGGAGGTAGCCCGCATGGCATGAGAGCAGGGCCAGGAATCTGGGAACCCCTTGGCCCGATTCTGGTGTGGACCCTACTGATCGCCCTAGTCTTGAGCGTGTTTGAAAAAGGCAAGACGCGGATGCTGCTGCTGGGGTGGTCCGTATCGATGTATTTGGTGTTCCAATTGATCTATATGCTTCAATTCGATTGAAGATTTCCTAGGTACAAGGAATGCCATGCACAATGTGAGGCTACCCGCCCTGAACGGCAAACTAGAAACTGGAAAGTAGAAATCGGAAAATGGGAAGAAAGAACTCACACTCTCGGTCTCATAGGAATGGACACGGACCGGTGCGCCCGCCAGACATAAAAAGATAGCAAAGAGATAAAGGCGCCTCTGAAACGGAGGCCTGCGTGCTAAACGTCTAAATAGTGAGGCTGCACACGCGGCTGAGATTGGTGGGCGACGATGCCTCAATTGGGGACGTGTGCCACGACGGAGGAATGATGACGAAGCATTTGAAAGCAGCAGTCCTTTGTTTCGGTCTGGCGATGCTTTTGCTGTCCGGCCCTATCCGTGCGACGCAGGAGAAAAAAACTACGCAGCCCGCGCCAATCCCCGAGCAAATCCTGACAGCGAAGAAAGTATTTATCGCCAATGGCGGCGGAGATGAGTCGCACTACGAGACAGCGTCGTACAGCGGCGGGCTAGACCGCGCGTACAACGAATTTTATGCGGCCATGAAAACATGGGGACGCTACGAACTGGTGGCTACGCCGGGGGATGCGGACTTGATTTTCGAGATTCGGCTGACCATCTTTCAACTTCAGCGTGGACGTGTGCTGTCAGACGATAGCCCGGCGGTTGATTCCCAGTTTCGGGTGGTCATCCGCGAGACGAAGACCCACGAGACGCTGTGGGGGGTAACCAAGCATGTGCAAGGGGCCGTGCTGCAAGGCAACCGCGACAAAAACTTCGATCAGGCCATAGCCTCGTCTGTACTCGAAGTACAGAGGATTGCGGGGCCAGCGGCTCCCGCAAAGAATTAGCCCACATTTTTTGCGAGAGTTTCTTCTCTTTGCTCTAGTTTGCCTTCTTCAATATCTGTCGAACGACCAATTTAAAGAGAAAGCCATCTAAGGCGCCCGACAGCCATGCCGGGAGGAAGTAGAGTCAAAGACACCCGGCGACTGTTTGACCTGGAGCAATGAGCGATGTGCGTGCTTGTGCCAAAATTGGTTTGAGAGGAATAAATGCACAAATCCAGAAAAATTGCGTGGTGTTTATGGGTTGCAGGCACAATGCTGTTTCTGTCCGGGCCGAGTGGCACGCGCGCTAAATCGCGTGGGGTGTCGCCTCAGCAGTCGTCTTCACAGGAGGACCAGGAACATCATCTGCGGCTTTACAACACGCACACTGCAGAGCGGATCGACGTTGTTTACCGCCGTGGTGAGCAATACGTTCCAAATGCGCTCGCCAAACTCGATTATTTCCTCCGCGATCATCGGACGGGCGACGTTCGCCATTTTGATCCGCGTCTGTACGATATCCTCTCTGATCTCACCGCGTCGGTCGGCCATCCTGGCGGCGAGATCGACATCGTCTGCGGCTACCGCACTTCGTCGACGAACGAATCACTTCGCGCTCGCACCAACGGAGTCGCTAAGAACAGCCTTCACATTCAGGCGGAAGCCATCGATCTACGCATGCCGGGCGTCGACACGCTCAAACTGCGCAAGGCGGCTCTCACGCTAGGTCGCGGCGGAGTGGGCTACTATCCTCACTCGGACTTTATCCATGTTGATGTCGGCCGCGTTCGCAAATGGTGTTTCGATTGCCCTGCCAGCCTCATCGCCGGCGATTAACCCGGATACGGATATCCTTTCGCAAGAACTTTTTCAAGCGCGGCGTCGTGCTTGTAGATGTCGTCGTAAAAATGAACGAGTCCATCCTCAGTCACGACGACGGTGCCATAAACGATTAAGACCGGAATCGGATGCGCAAGATTCACCTGCTGATTGGGACTTCCATTCATGGCCGCGCGGACGCGGTCCATATTCCATCCCGGATTATCGCGCAGGACCCACGCAGCCAAATCGGCGGGTTTTTCCAAACGAATGCAGCCATGGCTGAAATCTCGCCGGGACTTCGCGAAGAACTCCTGCGCGGGCGTATCGTGCATATACACGCTGAAGCTGTTAGGAAAGATAAACTTCACGAGTCCGAGTGAGTTCTTGTCACCCGGTGTTTGCCGGATGAAAAGCTTGCCTGCACGGAGCTGCGCGAGTATGTCGCTCGTCACTGTCCCCGAGGTGACGACCTCCTGGCGGCCGTCCACCACTTCAAATCCCTTCTTCGCCAGGTAGTCGGGATCGCCAGCGATCCGCGGCAGGAATTCAGCTTTGGCGATGGAATTGGGAACATTCCAGTAGGGCCGGAATACGACGTATTGTATGGTGTCGCTAAATACCGGGGTATTGTGGTTATAGGCTTTGCCCACCACGACACTCATAGATAGCGTGGACTTGTAGTTCTCGTCGTATGCACGGAGCCGAAACTCGGGAATATTCGCGACGATAGGCGCAGAGTGGAGACCAACGGGCAACCACCGCCAGCGCTCCAGAGTTAGTTGCATCTGTCTCACCCGGCTTGTCAGAGGCACGTTCAGATCTGCCAAGGTTTGCGTGGTGATTCGTCCATCCGGAGCGCGGCCATGCCTGCGCTGAAAATTCTTGACTGCTTCCACCAGTGAAGCTTGGTAAACCGTTCCATCGGTGGGAAGGCTTGCGCTGGCAGGAAGATCGCCCACCAGCCGGAGCAAGCGGGTCAGCTGAGGGACGCCCGGATAGGATTCGCCCGGCGCTATCGACTTTTGGATAGCGGGAAGATGATTCCCATCAAATTCTTTTGCAAACTCCAAATAAGAATGCAGGGTTTGGATCGTACGCTGGTATCCAGGGTAAGGAGGTTCCACTTTTGCCATGACACCAGCAACGTCAGAAGCATCTACGACATTTTCTTTCAGGAATTCGGGCAAATCGTACTTCTTGGCCTCGATGTCGAAACCAAACTCAAAATGCGTGGGATTCACCTTGCCGACGCGAAGGTCCGACGTATATCTCATCACGCAAACGGTGAGTGCGAGATCGAATCGCACAGCATCCGCTTCTAATGGCTGCGACGCGGTGGGTTTGAGTTTCGCCAGTCGGTCGCCCCAACGCGGCCCATCGTAATCCTCAGCGGCCAATCCCTCTTGCTCGGCTTTCAAGAGAAGAGAAATTACCTCCCGCGCCTGCGCGGTTGGTTGCATTTCCCTTACCCATGGCAGGGAATACGCGTAAGACTCGTAAAATTCCTGCACGTGCTTGTCGTAATCGCTAAAATCGGGCCAACGCAATTCCGAAAGTTTTCCCGACTGGATGATGGTGCGCAACGTGGTTTGGCCATCAGGGCTGAGATGTTGAGGCGGTGCGACGGATTTTGCCGAAATTCCTGTTTGGCTGCGCGCGCGTCTTGCCGCGCCGAGGCCGTGATACCACAGTAGTGGGAGAGCGACGAACGGCAACACTAACACCAAGCCCTTTGAAATCTGCGATTGCTTCACGGGATTCCTCCCCGCTCAATGTCCATACACAATGCTTTATCGGTCGCAAGATACAGATGCGAAGAGTTATTGGCCGGAATTTCCGCTTTGACTTCGCCGGCGAAAAATCTTGTGGCTCCGAGCACTCTACGGGTGAGCTTTGACGAGCGACACTTATCGGATCGAGCCATGGTGACCTCCCGTCGAGTCTGCTCTAGAGGGATTAGACGGCGCAGTGGTAGGCCGCGCGAACTGTCAACACTGACAGCTTCCAAGTCCTGATAAACGCTGCCAGCTTGACCGGTCGATGCAACACCATCTAATCAGTTCACCGGACTCATCGGGAGTTAGCCAGTTCTCAGCCGACCATGTGCGCCTGTTCCACCGATGTCTCACGGTGCCGAGTAATTCTGACTTCAAGAACGATGATGGAAACGCCATTGATTCGGACAGCGGATCGCCCTCGCTTCCGTTCTCCCTAGTGGTCGCTGCAATCAGAAATCTGTCACCGAATGTACAGGCTAGATGTTCAGATTTTGTTCACTTGTTTTTCAGATGTGGTGCATTGGCAGGGAAAGCATAGTGTGCGAGAAGTCCTGACTATGGAGTCGCGTTCGACTCAATCGCTAAAGGAAAGGACGATGACAATGAATTATTGCAAACTGCTGCTATCCAAGACTCTGTTGCTGGGGACCATTGGACTGGCGATGGTGCTGCTAGGCTGGGCGCCGTCCTGCAAGGCGCAGGAATCAAGTCCCGCGCACTTCACTGATACGGGCGTCGAAGACGCTTACCCAGTTAGCAAGCCTTTGCCGAAGAAAGCTGCGAAAGCCCAGGTTGCGACCAACCCCGTGCCCGTAATCTACGACAAGGCAATCGCTCGAAAGCAGAAGGCCCATAAAGTTGCTCGTAAGCAGAGCGAACTCTCCGCATCAGGTCTCTGAAAACTTTGGACACTGCACTTAGTTGATCTTCTCGAAGCTGACATCGCGGACTCTGCCGGCGAAGACGCTGAATCCGGTTACGCGATGGTTGGCGTCTCTGCGGAAGACGAGGGTTCCGAGGTCGTCACTGTCGAATACATCTTGCGCGATGGGAGTCAATTTTAGGGGTGGATCCCAATTGGTGCGAAGCATGAGGGTTCCGTTGGTGATCGAGAAGATGTACTTCGCGTCGAGCTCGGTGCCCTTGAATGCGCCGACGAAAGCGGCCAGGGCGGAGTCGTTGAGGTGTGGCTCTTCGGTTTTGCCGCCAGCGAATAATGTCTGACCTTCCAAGTCTAGAGATGCCTTCATCGCGCCGTCTTGGCTATCAAACGTGATCACTCCTCCACCTACAAATCTGAATCGGTTGGGACCAATGCGGTTGAGGCGCGCACCCCAACCGATAAGGGTGCTTCCCGAAACGGTAAAGGAAGCGACGGCATGTGTGCGCGGGTCAAGGTATTTGCCCGCGAATGGACTCGGATCGGGAAAGCTGCCAGCACTCGTCGGTTGGAGTGCGCTCTCCTCAGCCTGCAGATATTTCTCAAGATAAACGTCGGCGACTTTGCGCCCAAGGCTAGCACCATCGGCGCTGGAGACATTGCAGAGGCACACGACGGTGAAGCGCTGCTCGGGGAAGCGCAGAATGGCAGTACGGTAACCGAAGAGGGCGCCATCGTGCTCCACGATTGGCAGACCACGGTAGGTGCTTACATCGAGGCCAAGGGCATAGCGAATCTTCTTGCCGTTATTTAACACGCCGAGGGTCTGCATCTCATTGAGAAGGGTTCCCTTTCCCAACTTGTTTTCGTAGAAATTGCGGTCCCAGAGAAGAAGATCTTCAACGGTGCTCATCAGGCCGCCGGCGCCGACGGTGTCAAAATTTGTGGACCAATCCACAAGAAAACTGCCATTGCTTCCGGGTTCGTAGGCGGGAACGCGGCCGGGGACAACCACGGTGTGATCGTCATAGAACCGGGTGTGAATCATACCAAGCGGGTGAAAAATATTCTCGGCAGCAAATTCGGCAAGAGACTTCTTGGTGACTCGCCGCAAGACTTCGCCGAGAAGGAAATAGTTTGTGTTGCTGTAAATCCATTCGTCACCGGGAATGTTGTTGAGGGCTTTCTGACGGACGATGAGGTCGAGCATTTCTTCTTTGGAGTGGATATCCGCGCCGTGGCGGCCGGAAAGATCGAGCAGCGACAGGAAATCTCGGAGCCCGCTGGTGTGATGGAGCATCTGGCGCAGGGTAATGGTGTGTCCATAATCGGGGAGTTCAGGGATGAATTTGCGGACGTTGTCATCAAGAGAGAGAAAGCCTTGTTCGGCGGCCAGGACGACACTGGCAGCGGTGAATTGCTTGGAGACCGAGCCCATGTAGAAAACGGATTGAGCGGAGAGGGGAACGCCGAGTTCAAGGCTGGCGGTGCCGTAGCCTTTGCGATAGATAAAATTTCCGTTCTGAATCACGCCAAGTGCGCAGCCAGGAGAAGCTGCTTTGTCGTAGGCGGCGAAAGTTGCGTCCACCTTTTGCTGGTCGTCTTGCGTTGCAACGGCGGGGAGGATCGTGATGAATGCGAGGCAAAGGGCGACAATAGCGGCGAACCGCATCGGGTGCTCCCTCCAAGACGGACTCTCTTCTGAGGCCGAAAAAGGTACCAATTGTAAGCGCATATCGCAATTGCTCCGCCGCTCAGCAAAGCCACCGGCAAGATACGAACAAGATCAAGAATCGCCTTGATCCAGCCACGTTGAGCGAGCCCGTTTTCCCTATGCCCCCTTTCCATAAGCGAAAGCATCTAACTTGCATGATGAACATCGTGCAGAGGAGAGGTCTGACTAGGCGAATTCTCGTTGTTTTGGGCATTGTTTGCACGATGGGGGCTTCCACTCGCGCGCAGGAAGCAAGTTCTAGGGCTGAATCTCCTGCGGTCGAGAAAGTGACATCAACCGACGCGCCGGCTTCCGCGGTGGATATAGATGTGTCATGGGGAAAGCTTCCCAAGAGAATATTGCACGACCAGAAAGACATCTGGCTTTTTCCGGTACAACTTGCGAAGGGACATTACTGGGCTCCCACATTAATCACTGTGGGAGGAACCGCAGGGCTAATTGTCGCAGACCCACACGTGATGCCATATTTTCGGAGCCATTCTGGAAACTTGGACGATATAAACGACGTATTCGACGGGCCGATCACTAGCGCAGCGATCGTGGTAGTACCAGTTACGATTCTGATCGGTGGTTACATAAAACATGACCCGTATGCAGTAAAGACAGGTTTGCTTTCGGCAGAGGCTTATGCAGACAGCGCGATTGTAGATTTGGCGATAAAAGCAGTGACGCGCAGAAAACGGCCCTCGGATGTTGCGCCAGGTGCCCCTTTTAACGATACATTTTTCAGCGGTGGAAAGTCCCCATTCAAAGGCAGCAGCTTTCCCTCGGGCCACGCTGCGGGCGCGTTTTCGGTAGCCACGGTTATTGCACGCCGCTATGGCAGCAGGCATCGCTGGGTGCCTTGGGTTGCTTATGGAGCCGCCTCGGCTATTAGTTTTTCGCGGGTAACAACTAGCGCGCATTTTCCGTCTGACGTTTTTCTCGGAGCTGTGCTTGGATACACGATTACGCGTTTTGAGGTGCTGCGGCCCCATTGAGGCGGCTCTGGCCGATAGGAGCGCGCGGATCAGGATTCGTTGAGGATGCGGCGGTAATAGGCTTCGTAGGCGGGGATTACGTCGTTGGCGCAGAATTTCTTCTTGGCGTTGATGCGGGCAATCTTGCCCATTTCGCGGCCGCGGTCGGCGCGGGACAAGAGTTCGATGGCGTAGCGCGCGGCTTCCTGCACGTCGCCGGGTTCCACTAAAAATCCATCCACACCATGCTCGACAACTTCGGGGATGCCACCGACGTTCGTGGCGATGACGGGGACTTCGCAGGCCATGGCCTCAAGCGCGGCGAGACCGAAAGACTCGAGCTGCGAAGGAAGCAGAAAAAGATCGGCGGCGGCGAGTTTTTCGTAAACATTGTCCTGCTTGCCGAGGAAGAAGACATCTTTTTGGAGGCAATGCTTGCGGACGAGGAATTCGGCCGCGGCGCGGTCTGGGCCGTCGCCGACGAGAACGAGCTTGGCGGGCATTTTGGCGCGAACGAGGGCGAAGATTTCGACGGTGTCAGTGACGCGTTTAACGGGGCGAAAATTCGAAAGATGCATCAGGATGGGTTCGCCGTTGGGAGCCCAATCGGCGGCGAGACCTTTGTCGGCGGAGCGATTGTAGAGTTCGCAATTCACGAAATTGGGAATGACTTCGATGGGGCGCTTGATGTCGAAGTCTTTGATCGTCTCGCGGAGAAGATATTGGGAGATAGAGGTAACGCCGTCGCTCTGTTCGATGGAAAAGCGCGTGATGGGGAGATAGCTGCGGTTGCTGCCGACGAGAGTGATGTCCGTGCCGTGAAGCGTAGTAATGAAGGGAAGGCGGCGTGGGGCGGCCATGGAGCGCGCGAGCATGGCGCTGACGGAATGCGGGATGGCGTAGTGGACGTGGAGAAGATCGAGCGATTCGGATTCGAAAACTTCGAGCATTTTTGTGGCAAGCGCGAGAGTGTAGGGCGGGTGGTCGAAGAGCGGATAGGAGGCGACTTCGACTTCGTGGAAATGGATGCGAGGGTCGTTGGGGTTCATGCGGATGGGTGGGGCGTAGCTGATGAAATGGATGTCGTGGCCGCGGGCGGCGAGTTCCATGCCAAGTTCAGTGGCGACAACGCCGGAGCCGCCGTAGGTGGGGTAACAGGTTATGCCGATGCGCATGGGCGGTTTTGCGTGTCTCCGTCGAGTTAATAGAGCAGTTACGATACAACAGTTTCTGATGCAGCTGGCTGCAACTACAGGGCCGGCCTAAAGGCCGCCGCTACGAAGGCAGATTCAAAGGCCAATACCGCGGCTTGCGGGTGGGCGGGACGGATGCTAGAGTCGCGGCCACCTGCGGCATGCTATTAGACGCAGGAGTGGGGAATATCGTGACACGACTTTCTGGCAAGGTAGCGTTGATTACGGGCGGCGGTACGGGGATCGGGCGGGCGATCGCACTGGCCTTTGCGCGGGAAGGCGCGAGCGTGTGCGTGGCGGGGCGGCGGTTGGAGAAGCTGCGCGAAGTGGTCGTCGAAATTCAGAAGCATGGTGGGGCGGGGCTGGCGATGGAGTGCGATGTGACGCGGGCACAGGAGGTGGCGCGCGCGGTGAAGGGGGCGGTGGAGCGTTTTGGGCGGCTGAATGTGCTGGTGAATAATGCGGGCGTGGTGCACGTATCAACTGTGGAGGGAATCAACGAGGAGGAGTGGGACCGGCTGATGACGGTGAATGTGAAGGGACCGTTTTTGATGGCCCGGGGGGTGCTGCCGGAGTTTCGAAAGGGCGGCGGGGGAGTGATCGTGAATATCGGATCGGTGCTCGGGTTGTTTGCGGTGAAGGATCGCGCGGCGTATTGTGCGTCGAAGGGCGGCGTGACGATGCTGACGAAGGCCATGGCGCTGGATCATGCGCATGAGAATGTGCGTGTGAATTGCATTTGCCCTTCGATCGTGGAGACAGACTTGTTGAAGGGAGTATTTGACGAAAGCGAACGAGGGCAGGCGTGGCTGAAGGCGCGACTTGCGACGATTCCGCTGGGGCGGATCGGGAAGCCTACGGATGTGGCGGAGATGGCGGTGTTTCTGGCGTCGGAGGAGTCGTCGTGGTTAACAGGGGCGGCGATTCCGTTGGATGGGGGGATTTCGGCGTATTGAGTTTTAAGTTGTTAGTTATTTGTTTTTAGTAAGGCAAAAGCGCGGCCAGCCTCGGAAGGCGAACCCCACAAAGGCGACACTTGGGGTTGCTTGCGATAGGTTTGGAGGAACTCAGCAATTGTGGCATTGGATCGAGGGGCACGATTTATCGTGCCCCTACGGGCGACGCGGGGGGGGAAGTGCGTCTCACGTAGAAGTTCTAATTCGGTTCTGAGTGAGAAGGAAAAGAAGAAGGAACAGAAAGAGAAAGATAGTTTCGGGCTTGGGATGGGGCGGGGAATGGACGGGATGGAGAACAGCGAAAGACGATGACGAAGAGAATGTCGAAGGAAGAGAAGCTCGTTACGGAGCTGGTGCGACGGCGGATGAAGGAGAGTCAGTCGACGGAGCTTTTGGGATTTGATGTGGAGAGCGTGCACAAGGGGCGGGCGATTTTTCGACTCGATGTGCGGGCGAATCACAAGCAAATACATGGTGTGGTGCACGGAGGAATTCTAGCAGCGCTGGCAGATACGACAGCGGCGATCGCGGCGTACACGGCGATACCCAAGGGGACGGAGATTGCCACCGTTGAGCTGAGCATCAATTATCTGGAGCCCGTGCCGGGCGGGCGCATCAAAGCGGACGCACGCGTGCTGCGCGCGGGCAGAAATTTCATTGTGACGGAGTGCGAGATCTTCAACGAAGATGGGTCGCTGGCCGCAAAGGCGCTACTCACATTCGGAGCAACTTCGGGGCATTCCCTACACAAGTAGAGAGACTATTCGTCGCCACCCTGAGCGGATTCCCCGCCGTCTTTATACAAATATTTGATCACGCGCTTGAAAACGAGCAGGTTGGGGCTGCCCTGGCGGGTGAGCTTGATGCAATCCCGGTCATACCACTCGATCACGCCACGAAGGACTTCGCCGTCTTCCAGGACGATGGCCATGGGGGTATGCGACTGCATCTGCTTGACCCAATAGAAGTTCTCGGCGTGGGTGGACTCTGGCGGTGCGGGTTTCTTATTGGGGATAGGGCCGTTGTGCTGAGGGCGGGGTGCACTCGGCTCCTTGATGTCCGGGAAGCCCGGGCGGAATAAACGGCGGTTCACCATGACTGCTCCTTCTGAACTACGGGGGTGGTCTATCTGTAGCCTAAGATGCGTTCGGGAGGCTGTGGGTTACAGTCTAGCTCTTAAATTCTGGGATGGCGAACGGTTGGCGGTGGAAATCAAGTACGAGGCAGGGAAGCGCGCAAGAGTTCTGGGGAGAGAGAGGCGGCGAGGGCGTCGAGGCCGAGCTGGCGATTTAGATTGCGGCGCGCGCCGGCGTAGAGCTCGTCGAAGCCAGCGATGGCGCGGAGAACCCAGGCGGAATCCACGGACTTGGAGAGTGACTCTAGCTCTTTCGAAAGCGGAGCATTGCGCAAGATTGGTTCTCTTACTTTGGACGTGAGTTCGAGGAGATCGGTGAGCAGGCCGTAGAAGACGCCGAGTTGATCTTCGAAGGAAGATTCGCGGTCTTTGGCGATGGCGGAGGTCTTTGCAAAAAGCTGTGCGAAGCCCTGGCCTTGGGCGGCGTGTTCGAGGATTTGGAGAGCGTTGCGGCGAGCGTCGGCGGCAGCGGCGACGTCCATTTCCAGGGCGAGGCCGGGACTGCCTTCGGCGAGTTGTGCGGCGAGCTTGATTTCAGCGGGCTTGCGAGCGGATTTTTCTTTGAGGATTTTCTCCACGGCGTCCTGCGGGATCGGCGCGAAATGGAATTGCAAGCAGCGCGAAACGATCGTCGGAAGAAGCGCATACGGAGAGGGCGCAGTGAGAATTAGCGTGGCGGTGCCAGGAGGTTCTTCGAGAATTTTCAGAAAGACGTTGGAGACGTTGTAGTGCATGGTCTCTGCGCCATCGAGGATGAAGACGCGGCGGCGGCCCATGGGTTGGAAGTAGGCGGCGCGTTGCACGGCGCGCAACTGTCCCACGCGCAACATGGGGCGTGCGACGGGGCTCTTCAGGCGGACGGGATCAGGCACTAAGGCCCAGACGTCAGGGTGCGATTGCAGAATCAGAGGGACGCGTTCGACCGTGGCGGCGTCAGCGCTTTCGCCGCGCTCGACGAGCCCTTGCTCGATGAGCCTTTGAGGATCGGCGAGTTGAGCGATTCGCTGGCAGGTGTGGCACTCGCCGCAGAAGTCGTCGGGGAGGCGTTCACAATTTGCGGCCTGGGCGAACATGCGTGCGAGAGTGAATTTACCCACTCCGCGCGGGCCGGTGAAGAGCAAGGCGTGGGGAACGCGCTGGCTACGGAGGGCGCCGCGGAGCGCGGTAACTATGCGCTCGTTGCCGAGAAATTCAGAGAAGCCCATGGGCTGAGGATCCTTGCTCGTGGAGATTCATGAGAGAACACCTTCAACGGCAGCGAGCACATCTATGGCAATCTCTTCCGGTTCGCGAATTGCGGCGAGCGTGGCATCGAAACATTGGATGGTTGCCCACGGACTGCTGCGGGAAAGCGAGTCGTACATTTCGGCGGCGTCCTCGAGGTGATGAAGGCTGGCCTCGAGCAAATCCTTCTGTGCGGTGGTGTAAGTTCGGGTAGCCTTTCGCTCGATCAAGCGCTGCGCTTCCTGCGGCGGGACACGAAGGTAGAGGATCAGGTTTTCGCGCGGAAGGCCGTAGATGCCGTACTCGAGGTGCTCGATCCATTCCAGAAAAGCGGAGCGCTTCGCCGGGGGAACGCGCGCAGTTTGATGGGCAAGATTGGAGCCGACGTAGCGATCGGCGAGGACAATTTGGCCGCTGTGCAATGCTAGTTCGAGTTTATGCTTGGCTTCGTAACGATCGCCGGCATAGAGCATGGCGGTAAAGTGAGGATCGACGGTTTCCAGCGAGCCTAGATCGCCATTCAAGAATTGGCCGACCATCTTGCCAAACCAGGAATCGTATTGCGGAAAACCTGTGGAGTAGACGGAGTGGCCGCGAGCTTTGAGAGTGAGCGTGAGGAGTTCGACTTGGGTGCGCTTGCCGCTGCCATCAATCCCTTCGACGGCGATGAGTTTTCCCGGGGCAGTCATTTTCAGTGTGGCGGCAAAGCTGTCAGCGGCCGGAAGTCAGTCTAACCGCAGAGACTCTGCGCTGCAATGCCGCGCGTGCTAGGATTCGAATTCGGACATGACGCAAACCTCAGTGCGGGAAAATCTGGCGCGGATTCAAGAGAGGATCGCGCAGGCGGCGGCGCGAGCGGGACGCAGTGCTGCGGAGATCACTTTGATCGGGGTGTCGAAGACGCATCCGGCGAGTGCGATTCGAGAGGCGTATGAAGCGGGGGTTCGACACTTTGGTGAAAATCGCGTGCAAGAGTGGGAAGGGAAGCGCGCGGGAACGGAAGGGCTGGGGGCGAACTGGCACTTGATCGGCCATTTGCAGAGCAATAAGACGGCGCGGGCGGCGAGACTTTTTCATAGCGTGGATTCTGTTGACGATCTTGCGATCGCGCAGCGGCTGGACCGTGCACGGGCCGAGGCCGGCATCACCGGCAAACTTAGGGTGTTGATCGAAGTGCGGATTGCGCCGGAGGAGACGAAAAGTGGAGCGGAGATCGCAGGGGTGCCTGCTCTAGCGGAAAAGATTGCTGAACTGCCTCGATTAGAGCTTGCGGGGCTGATGTGTATCCCACCGTTCCTAGAGGAGGCGGAGCGCGTGCGGCCTTATTTCCGGCGTTTGCGCGAATTACGCGACGATGTTGCGAAAAAATTTGGCCTCACACTGGCCGTTCTATCAATGGGAATGTCGCATGATTTTGAAGTGGCCATTGAAGAAGGGGCGACGGAAGTGCGCGTGGGCACAGCACTTTTTGGATCTCGTGAACTTAAATAAGAATCAATTGGAGATCGATGCTAGAGGTCCAAGAACGGGAAGGCGGAGTGATGTTTGCGGTAAGGGTGCAGCCACGGGCGAGCAAAGACGAGATCGCGGGGGAAATGGGCGGGGCTCTAAAGGTACGGTTGCGGGCGCCGGCGGTTGAGGACCGGGCGAACGATGCGCTGGTGGAATACCTGGCGGAGCTTTTGAAAAGACCCAGGTCGGCTGTTAGAATTCTGAGCGGCGAAAGAAGCCGCACGAAACGCGTTGAAATCCACGGAGTGACCCGACAGCAAGTTCTGTCGCTGTTGGAGCAGGACGCTTAACATTTTAGAGTTGAGTTTTGTCCGAGAGATGGAGCGCACGCCCGATGAGTGCCGACATTCAAGGTATACAAACTGATTTGCGAGCCGCCAAGATTGATGGCTGGCTCTTTTACGATTTTCGCGGGCGCGATCCCATCGCGCAGCACATCTTGAGCTTGCCGGAAGGAATGAGGACGCGAAGATGGTTTTATTTTGTGCCGGCGAAAGGAACACCAAAGAAGCTGGTGCACAAGATTGAGACGCAGTCGCTGGCGGCATTGCCGGGGGAGACGCTGTATTACTCTGCGCAGGAAGAGCTGCGAAAAAACCTGAAGAAGATGTTTGGGCGCGCGAAAAAGGTGGCGATGCAATATTCGCCGAAAAACGCTATTCCGTATGTGTCCATGGTGGATGCGGGGACGGTGGAGCTGGTGCGCAGCTCGGGGCCGAAGGTGGTGAGTTCGGCGGACCTAGTACAGAAGTATGAAGCGTGCTGGAGTGCGGAACAACTTGAATCGCATCTTTCAGCCGGCGTGGCCATCGACCGAATTGTGCGCGAGGCTTTTCAATTCGTGGCGAAAAGCGTTCGCGAGAAAAAGGCGCTGACGGAATTCGATGTGAAGAATTGGATTCTCAAGGAATTCGATGCGGCCGGAATTTGGGCCGAGGTAGGGCCGGACATTGCGGTGAACGCGCATGCCAGCGATCCGCACTATGGACCCACGGCAGAATCAGCCTGGCCGATTCGTGAGGGCGATTTGCTCTTGATGGATGTTTGGGGGAAGAAGAAAACGCCGGGAAGCGTTTATTACGACATCACCTGGATGGCGTATGTGGGCGCCAAGGTGCCGGAAAAATTTGCGAAGGTCTTCGGTGTTGTACGCGATGCGCGCGAGGCGGCGACCGAGCTGATTCGCAAGCACATTGCCACAGGAAAGCCACTGCAGGGGTGGCAGGTGGACAAGGTGACGCGTCGCGTGATTGAAAAAGCGGGTTACGGGAAATATTTCTTTCACCGCACAGGGCACAGCATCGGAGAAAGTGTGCATGGCAACGGCGTGAACATGGACGGGCTCGAGACACACGACGTCAGGCATCTGATTCCGCGCACGTGCAATTCGATCGAGCCGGGAATTTATTTGCCGGAGTTTGGCGTGCGCAGTGAAGTGAATGTGTATATCGGCGAAGGCGAAGCCCGAGTGACGGGCGCGGTTCAGAATGAGATTTTGGCGCTGCTGGCATAGGCCGGGAATAGAAGGAATTTGAATGTCAGAAGAGACCACGGTAGCTGCGGCACCGCAGCAGAATTCGAAACGCGAGGCTCTGGCATTTGTCGTTGGCGTGGCGGGATGGCTTGTGCCCGGGCTAGGCCACGCGCTATTGAAAATGTGGGGGCGCGCGCTGGCGGCTTTTCTGACCGTGGGACTGCTGATGATCGTTGGCGCGGGGATGAGGGGAAACGTCTTCAATTCGAACGGCAACGATGCGTTCGATTCGTTGGGCTATTTGGCGGATCTGGGAACGGGAACATTTTATCTGGCAGCTAAGTCGCTGGAGACGAATGGCGCAGACGTGTCGCACGCGGGTGGCGATTACGGGACGCGGTTCCTTGCCGCCGCGGGCGTGCTGAATTTGCTTGCGGCGCTGCATGCGTATGAAGCGGCGCGAGGGCGCAAGGCATGATCGCGGAAATGGGTATCAAGCTGAGTCATTTACAATCCATGCTGCTGTTCGCGGTGGTGATTTCGATCGCGTTTGGCTTTCTGAGCCGGCGGCGGCCGATCGAACGCGTGAAATACATCATTTGGTCGCTGCTGCTTTTCCTCCTCGTAGGAGTGGGAATCGGATGGGCGATGTATCCCTTTTCACACTAAAAGAACGGTGTTTTCGCGGATGAATTGACAGTAATTTTCCGCGGATGCTATTGTCATTAGAGCGGGCCGAGGTAGCTCAGTGGTAGAGCAGTCGATTCGTAATCGACAGGTCGTGGGTTCAACTCCCACTCTCGGCTCCACTGGTTCTTTTCTTCGCGGCTAAGTGCGGTGATGGAGCCACCGATGCAAGACGATGTCGTTGCTCCAACAATGGCCCCTTCGCTGTTCCTCCATCCATCGCCAGTCAATCACTTCCACGGCAAATGTTTGTGAAATAAGTTAATCATAATCAAGGCCGCCCCCATCGCGAATGCAGCAACAAAAATAAATATGCATCTATCGAGTGATCTGCCGCTGCTAGCACAATCATAAACGCGATGCCGGAAGCGACGGAGGTGACCAGTCGGTCTTTTGCTAGAAACCAGCCCTCGAACGCGGCGCTGTTCAAGCCAATAAGAAGTTTAAAAAATTCCCAATCGCCCTTGAGTTGGCCCTCTAAGTATAGCGCCGAGAGGTTTTGCAGTATTAAACTCGGATTCGCGACTTGGGGCTCCGTGCCAAAGCGCATGGTTGCCAACGAGGGATAAGCATGAACGCAATGACGGGGAATGACGCCGAAAAAGTAAAAGAGGCTCGCATAAAGACGATTGTACTGTTGATAGGCGTAGGATTGGCCCTGACCACCTTCATGGTGAAAGATCAGAAGCGTGATGACCTTAGAGAAAAGCTGCAAGAAATCGAAAGCCAGGAAAGCATTTTCGAGCGCGAATCGTACTTGAGAAGCACGCCGGTGATACTCGCAAGCATTCAGAAAAATATTGCCGAAGTTGGTCGGGCAATTGACGACTTGAGCCGAGTCAAGCATGTCGAATCCGAATCGCGACGTCTCGCGGGGTTTTATTTCGTATTAAACGAGGCATATTTATTTGATCATCAGTTCAATGCCATGGCTAGGCTTTTGGGTGCGCTTCCAAATCCACCGGCGAAATTGGTCAACGATCTAAATACATACCGAAGCGAGATCATTCAAATTACAAAGCGGGTTGAGGAGGCCAAAAGCTCTCGTGATTGGGATAACTTTTACAAGAATGAGTCCGAAATGACGAAGAAAATCGACGTGCTATGGAATGAACAAGATCGTCTTGGGCAAGATTGTATTCGTGAGGCAAACCAGGCGAAAGAAGAAATTAAGTCCCGATACAAGATGTACCGAATGGCTAGCAATATTCTGTTCGTTGTCGGCGTCGGGCTCGCCTTCTACGCAAAGTTCACGGGTGTTGGAATTGTTGGCGATTAGCAATCACCTGGCAAGTGAGAAATCGAAGAGCCCATGCTAAACCGAAGAGCAATTCAGATTTACACGGACGGCTCCTGCTGCAAGAATCCCAGAGGGATTTCAGGCTGTACAGCGTATGTTCGATATTTACTCGGGACACTACGCAAGGTTCAAGCCTCGGGCGAACTTCTTTAGAAATTATAGACTTGGGATTTGCAGCCAGACGGCAGGTTGGGTTGACGAAAGGCCTTGCTGCTAAAACTGACAGTTGTGACTGAACACGGGTCGGTCAATGATGCGCATTGTCGGCCGAAACCAGTTTGATAGCGCTCGCAATCCTTTCATTCACCTTGAGACTCCGAATCAGGTGAAGCGTGCGTGGGAGCATGCCTTGCATGGCTCGACTGAGACTCATTCTTCTCGCAAGTACCGCGTGTAGTATTCGACGGAAGCCTGGCTTTTGGACGGGATTCTCCGCCAGGCAAGGCAGGCCAGGTACATTTGTACCTAACGAGGGTCGCTCAGCGTCTCCAGTCATTTTCATTAATATATTGGTGACTTTCCTTCTCTTGTGTGCGTCCACGTCTTTCCCTAGTGTGCATACAGACAGATCTCAGGGGTGAAGTTTTGAATCTTTTGCGACCAGCCAGGAAGGCCCTCCGCTTTCTCTTACAAACAGCGGTGACATTTTGTTGGACGAGCGGGGAGGGGGAGTCTCGAGAGGGTGCAGGACTTAGCCGTGACGTAAGTGAACACGGTGCGTTTGTTCTTGCTCCCGTTTGTCCGCCAGTCGGTGCGAGTGTAGTACTGACAATCGATTTAGAAGGAATCCCCGATGAGATCGGTCCTCTTCCCGTCAAGGTAGAGGGTGCAGTCGTTCGAGTCGAGCAATCCCCCACCGAGCGAGGAATGCTAATAGGCGGCTTTGCAGTTCAATACTGAAGAGATCGTCCGGTTTCAAACTGGGGGACGGATCTCTCGAGGAATTTAGCGGCGCGAAGGCGCCAGAAATTCTGCGGCCGGGGCGAGCACTACAAAGAGTTTGGAGTTGAAGACGGCCGTACGTGACATATTATCAGCGGCTTACAGGATTCAGGACTGTAAGTCACAGAGCGGAGCTTTACCAGGAAGTTCATTTCTGATGCGGCTAGGGGCCCCGGCGAGCGCTTTTTGTATTTTGAATGCTGCCGTTGTGGTGGGCTTCTATAAGTTCCTATTCACCCGGGGCCCACTCTGGAAGATCTGGACCCCTGGGGCATTTGCTTCGGTTGGAA
>JBGPDI010000094.1:0-18770 GCA_041482215.1 Candidatus Acidiferrum sp.
CGCCTCGCGGCGGGACACGGTGTTCGGCTCGGTGCTGGAGGCGCGCTCGAACCTGGCGTCGCGGTCCGACCAGCTCACCGTGGGGCTGGGCGGCCTCATGGGCCGCGGCATCGTGGTCAACACGTCCTACACCTGGATGCGCACCCGCGACCAGGCCACCGGGCTCCGGGGCGGCGGTGGCACCGCCGGCGACCCCAACGTGGCGGAGTGGGCGCGGAGCAACTTCGAGCGGCGGCACAACGTCCTCGCGACCGTCACCTATCCGTTCGGCCCGTCGCTCGAGGTGACGACGATCGGGCGCCTGACGTCGGGCGCACCCTATTCGCCCACGGTGGGCGGCGTCGTGAACGGCGACGGCTCGGCCGGCAACGACCGGGCGTTCATCTTCGCGCCGGGCGCCGCCACGGCGGAGGCGAGCGAAGGCAGGTACGCGTCCGCCGTTGCCGCGGAATCCAATCCATATTGGCGAATGTCGCCAACAATGCCGACGACTGTCGACCAGGGTTTTTTCTCCTCCCGGCCGCCGAGCTTGATCCTTTTTCCGATTGCATCTCCGCCGGGCCACATCAGTTTGGCAGTGCTCTCGCTCACCAATGCCACCTGAGCGTCGCTACCCGCTGTGATATCGGCCGCCGTAAAATAGCGGCCCCGCCGCAGCGGTATTTTCATGGTTTCAAAATAACCGTCGCTCACGTAGTAGCTATCAACCCCGGGAGCCTCTGTGTCCAAGGTGACCGAATGATCTTGCGCAAAGATCGCTCGCTGATCATAGCCACCTCCGAGAGGCAAAGTGCTGACGAAAGCCGCATCAGTGACGCCCGCCAGCTTGCGAAATCGCGCAAGTAGTTCCTGCTCGGCGCTCACCACTTGTGGATCTTTATCGTACTTGGAGCCGATCAGCGAAAAATTCATCGAATGGAGGTCGCGTGTTTGAAATCCGGGTTGGACTCCCATGATTTGACTCAGGCTTCGAACCAGCAAGCCAGTGCCAATCGCCAGAACGAAAGCCAATCCCAGCTCACCAACCACCAGCAGGGAGCGCAATCGTCCGCGTGAAATCCCAACAGTACCTCGCCCTCCGCTTTGCAGCGCTTCGCGTTCGTCTGTCCGTGCCGCTTGCAATGCTGGAATTACTCCCGCAAGAAGACCCGTGAGAACGCTCGCACCCAATGAAAACATTAGAACCGGAATATCCACGCGAGCTTCCGTGAGTCGCGGAATGTCAGCCGGTCCCCAGCTTGCAAGCGCACGGACGCCCCAATTGGCCAACAGCACACCACAGACGCCTCCGGCCAGAGTCGGCAGCATCAATTCCGTCAGCAGCTGCCTAGCAAGTTGAAAGGGGCTTGCTCCCAGTGCGGCGCGCACGGCCAGTTCGCGTTGCCGCGCCGTTGCCCGGCTCAGCATCAGGTTCGCAAAATTCGCACACGCAATCAGCAGAACGAATCCCGTCGCGCCCAGCAGCAGCCACAGCGTGGAGCGAACTTTTCCAACAATTCGGTCCTCCAGCGGCCGGATGAGCACGATTTCGTCTTTCGCGTAGTCGTTCGGGAATTCCACTGCCAATTTCGCGGAGATTCCCTTCATTTCCGCTCGCGCACTTTCCAGTGAAACTCCCGCTGCAAGTCGCGCCACGCTTCTTAGGTGCTGGCACGTGCGGCATGCGTTGGCCATAGCCGCGTCGTATCCCAAAGGAGCCCATACTTGCGGCGGCTTCGAGAAGTAAGAAAAAATGAGCGGTTTGAAATTCTCCGGAAGCACGCCCACAACTTGAAATGGAATCTGATCGAGATAAATCGTGGATCCCACCGCGTCGTCTCGCCCGCCAAACGCTTCCTTCCAGTAGCCATAGCTCAACAGGACTTCGTGCCAGCGGTCGGGTCGGTCCTCTCCCTCCAAAAACCCGCGGCCCCGTATTGGCGAAATTCCCAGCGTCTCAAAAAAATTGGCCGAAACTCGCCCGCCCCGCAACATTTCAGGTTTTTTCTGTCCCGTTAGAACTGGCCGGAAGCTTCGATACAAAGCAATCGATTCGAAAGCGTGGCTTCGCTCTCTCCAATCCTGCGTCTTCAGATAGGAAACATTTTGTGGATCGATGGAAGTGCTCTCGCTGGCCGTCAGCGTCACCAGTTGTCCGGGGTTTTGGTAGGGCAGGGAATTAAGAAGTACGGTTCGAACCGCGCTAAATAGAGCTGTGTTCGCGCCAATTCCCAGCGCCAGCATTACGATCGCCGCCAGCGTGAAGCCGGGATTCTTCCCCAACATCCGCATCCCGTACCGCACGTCTTGCCAAGCCGTTTTCATTCTCTCTTTTCCCGAATACTTTGACGCAACATCCGAAAATTACTCGTAACGCAGCGCCTCGATTGGGTCTAGGAGTGTGGCTCGCCGCGCCGGAAGATACGCAGCTGCGCCCGCCACACCGATGAGCAGCAAGCAAGCCCCCGCATATGACAAAAGGTCGGTAACTTTCACTTCGAACAACATGCTGCCCAGTAGACGGCTGCCCGCGTACGCTGCCACCACACCCGCAACGATTCCCGATCCAACGACGATAAGCATGTGCTTCAGCACCGCGCCAAGGATGTCCCCGCGCTGCGCACCCAGCGCCATTCGAATCCCGATCTCCCGCGTGCGCCGCGCCACCGCAAAAGCCACCACGCCATAAAGTCCGATCGAAGCCAGCAGCGCCGCCAGCATCCCAAATCCGCTCGACAGCCACGTAATCAATCTCTCTTGCGTTAGAGACTCTTCCGCTTGAATTTCCAGCGTCGTCGTTCCGTAGACCGGCAGGTTGGCATCCAGGTCTTTGACCTGCATGCGAACTAGCTCCGTCAGCTTTTCTGGATCGCCTGCCGTGCGTGCGTGCAGCGTCATGTCAAAAAGACGCGGTTGTTGAGCCATCGGGGTGTAAAAGTGCCAGCGAGAGTTCTCTTTGAGGTTTAAGTACTTCGCGTCCTTGACCAATCCAATGATCTCAATATCCAGCGGGGCTTTTGGGTCATCGTCCGACCCTATCTTTTTGCCGATGGGATTATTCTTCCCGAAAAAATAATGCGACATTGTCTCGTTAATGATCGCCACCTTGGGATGCGTGGCGTCGTCCTGCTCAGAAAAATCTCTACCCGCTACCAGCGGAATGCCAAGGCTCGAAAAATAACTCGGCGAGATGATGGATGCATTGATGCTCATGTTCTCGTCAGGTCGCGGCTGATATCCTTCGACGCGCATACCTTCCGAATCCCAGCTACCGGCAAGCGGAGAATCCGAAGCAAAGCTTGCAGCGCGCACTCCCGGCAGGCTGCGCACACGACCGAGCAGGTCGCTGTACAGACCCTTAACCCGCTCCTGAGAATAGCCATTCAGAGACGGGTTGAGCTGCGCAAGAAAAACGTTCTCTTTCACGAATCCCGTATTCACGCCCTGCAGGTTTTCCAGACTTCGAAGGAACAATCCTCCTGCAATCAAAAGCGGAAGTGACAGGGCCACCTGGAGGAACACCAGCCCGCTTCTCAAACTAAATAGTCTCCCGCCGGATGCCACGGAAGGAGCTTCATCCCGTAGAGCCCCGGAAACCGAAGAGCGTGTTAATTGCAGAACCGGAGCGAGCCCGAACATTAGACCCGTAAAGACCGACGCGACCATCGTAAATCCGAGAACCCTCAAATCCATGGGCACGTTGAGATTTGCCGTGTACCTGGCAGGAAGAAAACCCACCAGCGCGCTCTTTGCCCAGGAAGCCAGCAGTATTCCAGCAAAGCCCCCCATCGCGGACAACATGATACTTTCCGTGAGCCACTGCCGAATCAGTCTTCCTCTTCCGGCTCCAATCGCCAAACGAACCGCGATTTCCTGCTTCCGCTTTTCAGTGCGCGCCAAAAGTAGGTTGGCAAGATTCGCGCACGCCACCAAAAGAACAATCCCTGTAACGCAAAAAAGCAAAAGCAGCGGACGCTCCATCTCGCCGCGCAGATGCGCAAATCCTTGGTCGCCTGCAGCTAGTACGATTCTCGAGCCCAGTGCCCGCTGCTTATCGTATTCGCTGATGTTCGGGGAAAACTGCGCAAGCTCTTCTTCGAGCGTCTGGCGATAAAGCACGTCCACCGCAGCCTGGGCCTCCGGCGCTGACATTCCCGGCGCCCGTCGCGCCATAATAGTCATCCACCGATGCCGTGGATTCTGCAACCGATTGGCCGGTACCGGCTTAAAGACCGTTGCCATCATCATCGGAACGCGAATACCTGGATCCCGTGCCAACTCCGTCCCGTAGAAACCCGGCGGCGTTACTCCGATGACCGTCATCTGCTTGGCGTTGAGAATGATTTGCTTGCCGATGACCGACGCATCGCTGCCAAATCGCCTTTGCCAGTATCCGTAACTCAGAACCGCTACGGGATGCGCACCCGGAACTCGATCATCATCCTCTGTAAAGAGCCTCCCGAGCCACGGCCGTACGCCCAGCGTCGTGAAGTAATTTCCGGATACTAGTTCGCCGTAAAGCTGCTCGCTCTGCCCGCCATAGCCGAGGTTAAGATCAAGTCCGCTTCGCGCCAGCACGCCAGAAAATGATTTGTTCTTGTCGCGGACCGCCTGATACATCGGGTAGGAAAAATCTTCGTTGAGTTCCCCAGACTGCGGATCGGAATATTTCAGGACCACCAGTTCTCCCGGCTTTTGCACCGGAAGGCTATTCAGCAGTACCGCATTCACTATGGAAAAGATCGCGGTGTTGGCGCCAATCCCCAGCGCCAGTGTGAGAATCACTACCGCGGTAAAGCCTGGGCTCCTTGCCAGCATCCGCAGGCCGTAGCGCACGTCCTGCCAGAGCGTGTACATCTTCAATCCTCCCCCGGCAAGCTGTTCACTTCAATCTGATGCGGTCGAAATTGTCCCAAGCCGACATGTCCGACAGGATTACTTTGTCCCCAACCTTCAGTCCCTGCACGATCTCAATTGTGTTCACCGAGCTGCGCCCCAACTTAACGTTGACGCGCACCGCCTCCGCTCCGTCGTCCACAATCTTAAAGATTCCGATCGTGCTATCGGACTGCCCATGTACTGGACGTCCCACATAGAGCACGTCCTTTATGTTCGCGATCTCCACAGTTCCATCAACGCTCAAATCCGGCCTCGCGCCATCCGGCAGGGGATCCGTGATGGCTACGTCCACAGTCACGGTGCCGTTTACCACGGAGGGATCAATGCGCGAAACGTGGCCATTCACTACGCCATTTCGCGTGTCAATCGTAGCTTTTTGACCAATCAACACATCTTTCGCCTGCGTCTCCGCAATCTTGATTTCCGCTTTGAGCTTCTTGGGATCAGCCACCCTCGCCAGGTTTGTCCCCGGGGTCACGTGCTGGCCGACTTCGACCGGTACAAGCTGCAGCACACCATCAATGCCTGCGCGAACATGCAATGCATCCAATTGGGTCTTTTTTAGGTGGTAGAGCGCTTTCTGTTCATCGATCTTCGCCTGCTGCGCGGCAAGTCGCGCTTTTGCGGAATCCGCCGCCACTCTCGTGCGCTCACCCTCGAGTTGCAGGCGAATCGCCAGTTGTTCTTCCTTCACTCTGGAAAGATTCCTGATGTGGTCAGACCCGATGCCTTCTTTGAATAGCTTTTCGTCTACGTCATGTTGCAGGCGGGCCTGCTCGAAATCACTACGCACCGAGGCCTCGTTCGCTTTTTGGTTCATCAGCTCGCTGTCCACTTGCACTCGAAGGTTTGCGTAGTCTGCTTCTGCGCCCTTGAGCTGAAGTTCTGCGTCCAGCGCGGTCTGCTGCAAAGTGGGGTCACTCAGTTCCATAATGATGGAATTTGGCTTGACGATGGCCCCTGGCCGCAATACCCAGCGGTCTACGCGCGAATCCGTCTGCGCGGTTATCCACCGGATATCTTCGGGAACCAGTGTCCCCAAGCCGCGCCTCTCCACCAGCATGGGGCCGCGCTTCACTTCGTCCGGCCAGACCGTGGCTTTGTCCACGCTGGGTGCCGCGGGCCGCAGCTTCGACAGCCCGTACGTCACCCCTCCGATCATCAGGAATGCGACGGTGGCATACACAATCCGTCGGATTTTCTTGGCGCGAGCGTTAGATGGTCGTTGGATGTCCATATATATTGATACCTCTTTAAACGCAACTCTCCGGCCCCAGGTTCCCTTCGCTAAGTCTACATGTTTTCAATGATTTACCACGGCTTCTTTCTTCCAAATCGCTCCGAATCGCTCGAAAATGGGATTACTCGTCCCACCTTCGAACAAGTAATAGACGCTCTCTTCGGTCGATTGTCTCGGACTCTCTTTGGCGGCCGCGTTCCCGTTGGACCCGGTTCTTCGCACTCGCTACCGCGATGCCGGTATACCCACCCAGGCCGAGTTCTTCCCAGACGACTCCAGCACTCCCGAAATGAACCGAACGCCTTCGACTCCCTCAGTTACCCCGGGCACCAGCAGGGAAGCTGGCGACGGAGCGCGCCCCTCAGTCCGGGCACTAATCTGCTCCGCCAAGTCCGCATAAAGCTGCGCAAACGCCTCCAGATACCCCTCTGGATGCCCAGACGGGATGCGGCTTGCATGCTTAGCCACTTCGGTCGATCCTGCCCCGTTTCGGCTGATTGTCATTGGTTCCTTGCCATACCGTGTAAACCGCAAATAATTGGGATTCTCCTGCCCCCACTCCAGGCCCGCTTTCTCCCCGTAAACCCGCAATCTCAAATTGTTTTCGTTTCCCGTGGCTACTTGACTCGCCCAAAGCATTCCTCGCGCCCCGCCCTCAAATCGCAAAAGAACTTGCACGTTGTCGTCAAGTCGCCGCCCCGGTACAAAAATCGAAACGTCCGCCGCCACTTGGTCGCATCGCAGCCCCGTTACAAAACTCGCGATGTTGTACGCATGCGTTCCGATATCGCCGAGCGAACCCGCCGGTCCACTCTGCGCCGGATCAGTGCGCCAAACCGCCTGCTTCTGCCCGGTCGCCTCAAGCGCCGTGGTCAACCAATCCTGCGCATACTCCACCTGCACCACGCGAAGCCGCCCCAGCTCCCCGGCCGCGATCATCTCTCGTGCCTGCCGCACCAGCGGATACCCCGTGTAGTTGTGCGTCAATCCAAAAATAAGCCCGCTCCGCCGAACGATCTCCGCCAGCGCCAGTGCATCTGCCACAGTAGTGGTCAGAGGCTTGTCACAGATCACATGTATCCCTGCCTCCAAAAACGCCTTCGCCGGTCCAAAATGCACATGATTCGGCGTAACGATAGACACTGCATCAATCCGGTCTGGCCTTTTCGCTTCTGCCGCCGCCATTTCCGCAAAACTTCCATACGCGCGCTCGGGTGCGATATGTAGATCAATCGCCGCCGCCCGGCTTCGCGCTGGATCGGAGGATAGCGCCGCTGCCACCAGCTCAAAATGATCGTCCATCCTTGCCGCTATGCGGTGCACCGCTCCAATGAACGCCCCCGGTCCGCCGCCCACCATTCCCAGTCGCAGTCGCCGTTTTGCTGTTTCATTCTTGCTCGAACCTATTGTCATGTCCCTCGTCCCATCTCCATCTGAAGTTGCGTCCACTAAGTCCCTTGAGAGTATCTGACCTATCTCTTTCCGCTCAGTGTGCTCTGTGCTCTCTTCTCTCTGTGAGCTCTGTGTTAGATCCTTTACCTTCTCCCCGTCATCCTAATCCCAACATCCGCCGATTCGCCCGCTGATCCGTCCCCGAACTCGCAAAGTCATCAAACGTTGTGCTTGCCGCCTGGATAATATGCTTCTGAATAAATGGCGCCCCTTCCGCCGCACCTTGTTCACTGCTCTTGATGCAGCATTCCCACTCCAGCACCGCCCATCCCGGAAAGTCATATTGCGTCAGCTTCGAAAAGATCGCACCGAAATCTACTTGGCCGTCTCCCGTCGAACGAAACCTCCCTGCCCGATTGATCCACGACTGATATCCGCCATAAACGCCCTGCCGCCCCGTCGGACGAAACTCCGCATCCTTCACGTGAAACATTTTGATTCGTTCGTGATACAAATCGATGAATTCCAGATAATCCAGCTGCTGAATTACGAAATGGCTCGGATCAAAAAGCATGTTGCATCGCGGATGCTTGCCCACTCGCTCCAAAAACATTTCAAACGTCGCTCCGTCATGCAAATCTTCGCCCGGATGAATTTCATAGCAAAGATCGACACCTGCTTTATCGAACGCATCCAGAATGGGCCGCCAACGTGCCGCCAATTCGTCAAAAGCAGTTTCAATCAGCCCCGCCGGTCGCTGCGGCCAGGGATACAAGTACGGCCAAGCAAGCGCCCCGGAAAAAGTAACATGTGCCTTAAGTCCCAAATTCGCCGACGCGCGGGCCGCCATCAACAATTGCTCAACAGCCCAAGCCTGCCTCGCCTTAGGGTTACCTCGCACATTCTCCGGTGCGAATCCATCGAACGCCAGGTCATATGCCGGATGTACCGCGACCAATTGTCCTTCAAGATGAGTCGAGAGTTCCGTGATCTCCAACCCGCACCCCGCCACGACGCCGCGAATCTCCTCGCAATAAGCGTTGCTCTCCGCCGCTTTCTTCAAATCAAACAACCGTGCATCCCAACAGGGAATCTGCACGCCCTTGTATCCCAGCTTCGCGGCCCACCCACAGATGCTGCCCAAACTATTAAACGGCGCCACATCTCCCGCAAACTGTGCCAAAAAAATCCCCGGTCCCTTGATTGTTTTCATCACTCCCTCAATTTCACTTTACTTTTGCAGCTAACTTCCGAATTCAGTCGTCGAATTCGTGCCATAGTCACGCCTGACCGTGTGCCAAACGGCCTACACCAAAGTCAGAAACTCCTCGACGCTGATTTTCAGGTCCTGAAGGATACCGCGCAACGTCTTGCGCTTCAATTCGCCCTTATGCATAGGAATCACAACGCGCGCTTGATCTTTTAAGCGCACATAAATCGCATGGCTACCGCTCTGACGCCGAAAGACAAATCCCACCCGTTCGGCCACACGCACCAAATCCCTTGCAGTGGCTGCCGGTAGCTTCGGTGTCACGCAGGAATCTCAATAGGTTTTATTAGTATGTCTTCCGTCGGGATAGGCAAGCCATCTTCGACCAGGCTTTCGATGTATAGTCCGATGGCTTCACGAATATTCTCAACACCCTCTTCGATCGTCTCGCTTTGCGTATGGCATCCGGGCAGGGTGGGACAAAACACGTGGTAGCCCCCTTCCGCTTCTTTTTCAAAAATCACGGTGAACCGGTGTGCCATGGAGTGCCTCCGCACACAACATTCTAGCCGATTCCCAAGCGACTCGCCGTCATTCTTCCCTCGCGCTACCTCTACAACGGCTCCGGATGTGCCGCTAGCGCATCCCGATATATCTTCAAATTATTCTTGTCCACAATCACCGTACCGGTATCAACAAACGTAGGCATCGGCGGCGCCAGTGCCGTTCGCCAGTCCTTAAATTGATGCACCGCATTATGGTGCAAATCATCTAGGAACTTCAGCCCAAAGTAACTCATCACGTAGGGCTTCTGCGTAATCGTGGCCGTGATTGCCCCCTTCTCGATCCAATCCAGCGTTTCCGGATCATTGTCAAAAGCCACGATGGGCAGTTTGCCTACTAGGTTAAAGCGGTCCGCCGCTTTGGCAGCACCAGAACCCCCAGACGCCTCCAGGCTAATAATTCCATCTATTTTTTCTTTCTTCAGCATCAGATCGGAAAGCTGGTCAAATGCGTTTCGCCAGTCGCCCTTGTCATCTAGAATCTTCGTCAGCTTCATGCCAGGATAGTTTTTCAGCGCGTCCACCACTCCGGCCAATCGATCGTCAACGTTCCGTTGGCCGGGAATCGTGACAACCACGATGTTGCCCTTACCCGGTACGAGCGCCGCCATCCGCTTCAGGCTCTCCTTCCCGGCCTTGAAATTATCCGTTCCGATGTATAGCACTCGGCTCGAATCCGGCACATCCGCATCCACGCAAATCACCGGGATGCCTTGCAACATTGCTTTGTCAATATCCGCCTTGAAAATCTCCGGCCGCGCCGCGGACAGGCATATTCCGGCAGGGTTTTTTTCCACGACCTGGCGAAAAACTCCTACTTCAGCGCTTGGGTCGTATGTCTCTGGACCCACAAGCTCACCTTTTACCCCGAGTGTTTTCGCTGCGTCCAAAAAGCCTGCGTTGGCCTCTCGCCAGTACGGCAAGTTAATATTCGTCGCCACGAACACATAGCGCTCCGTTTCCTCATGATAGGGCTTCGCGCACGATGCAATCAGCGCCGCAGCCGCAAGAATAGAAACAGTTACCAGCGTTGCCCTAGGTCTCCTCATTGGATTTCTCCTCTCTCACTCACTCTGCCTGGCGGGTATGTTTACCCGCACCATCAGAAAATTCTGGCCTCAGTACCTGTCTGCTTGGGAAGACTCACGCGGCAAGCCCACCTCCACATCTTTTGCTTCAAAGCACTTCTGCCCCTGTTATCGTGCCTTCGGTTCACTCTATGCGCCAAACGATAGGCCTACCGTCCCCTACTGTCAATCTCTTCTCCCGCGTCATCCGGTTATCATTAGGGTTCGGTCTCCCTGGCGCCCGAGCCGCCCCCTTGTAGCCGGCGGCCTTCTGACCGAACTGTTCTTTCCAGACTAAAAATTCCAGCACGACTCCTATCCTCTTGCATTTAAAACCACTTAATATAATCATTGCCTTACTGTACCAATGTGCTACAATGTTTGGGAATGGACACAACGTCTTCGTGCCCGTCTCACCATGTTTGCTCTCCAGGCTGCGACTACTCAGTTTCTGCATATTCCCAAAACTGTCTACGCCGATAAAGTCATTTGTTTTCATGACATTGCAGGCATACCTACACGACGGCAGCTAGATAAGCGTTTTGTTTTCTATGACTTCCGAGCGGTTTTTGCTGCCACGGAGGGTGTAGGGGGTCCCTTCTCCCCAGACCCGGGAATCGTTGTATCATTCCACCTCGTGAACGACCGTCCAAACGAACTCAATGACGTCGAATGCCGTGTCCTTGGCTCCCTCATCGAGAAAGAGGTCACTACACCCGAGTATTACCCTCTCTCTCTAAACGCTTTAGTCAACGCCTGCAACCAGAAATCGAATCGCGATCCCGTCATGAATCTGGACGAAGCCGCAGTCCGCCAAGCTCTGCATTCCCTCGACGGAGAGTCCCTTGTTCGTTCAGTGAGCGCCTCGGACAGCCGCGTCACGAAGTACGAGCACAGGCTCCAAGAAGCTTTCAATTTTTATCGTCACGAGACCGCTATCCTCTGCGTTTTGCTTCTCCGCGGTCCGCAAACGCCCGGCGAACTTCGCACTCGTACCGAACGCATGCACTCATTCGATGACCTCGGCGCCGTGCAATCCAGCCTGCAGCACTTGATGAAGCGCGAACCTCCGCTCGTTAAAGTTCTCGCTCGGCAGCCTGGAACAAAAGAAGCGCGCTACGCCCATCTCCTGTCCGGCGACATCGTGGAAGCGGAGGCCAAGCCGGCGGCGGAACCGCGCCCCATCCTCGCTCCTGCCAGTGGAGAACGGATCACGCAATTGGAAAACGAAGTCGCCGCGCTTCGCAAGGAAGTCTCGGAATCACAAAAGGAAATCGCGGAATTGAAGCAGCAATTCGCACAATTCCGAAAGCAATTCGAGTAGCCGCAACGATGGGATGTGAGTACAATTCAGCAGTCTTCAGGGTGCACTTCAGGTCCAGTTTTCAGAGCAAAAGGAGATCGGGCGAATGGGCTTAACCAGCATCGACTGGATCATCATGGCCGTGTATTTCGCGTTCGTCCTTGGCATCGGCGCGGTCCTCAAACGCTACATGAAGACCAGCGCGGATTTTTTTCTGGCGGGCCGCTCGATTCCCGCGTGGGTTTGTGGCCTCGCTTTCATCTCCGCCAACTTGGGCGCGCAGGAAGTCATCGGCATGGGCGCTTCCGGAGCGAAATACGGAATCCTTACCAGTCATTTTTATTGGATCGGTGCGATTCCCGCGATGGTTTTCGTCGGCATTTTCATGATGCCTTTCTACTACGGTTCGCGCGCCCGTTCTGTGCCGGAATACCTGCGCCTGCGGTTCGATGAAAAAACACGCGGCCTCAACGCCGTTTCTTTTGCCATCATGACGATTTTTTCTTCCGGAATTTCCATGTACGCCATGGCGAAGCTCATCGTGATCCTGCACTTTCTGGATGCGCCCTTTCGCGCGCTTGGTCTTCCGCAAACATGGATTTTTCACACCGGCATCATCGTGTCGGCGCTGGTCGTACTCACCTACATTTACCTCGGCGGCCTAACCAGCGCGATCTATAACGAAGTCCTGCAGTTTTTTCTGATCGTCGCCGGCTTCATTCCCTTGGTGTGGCTCGGTTTGAAAAATGTGGGCGGCTGGCAGGGCCTGAAAGCAACGCTCGGCCCTTCCTATACGCATGCCTGGGTTGGCATGGCCAGCCCGCACACGAATCGTCTCGGCGTGGAGTGGTTTGGCCTCGCGATGGGTCTTGGATTCGTGCTCTCGTTCGGGTATTGGTGTACGGATTTTCTCGTCGTACAGCGCGCCATGGCCGCGGATTCCATGGCTTCCGCGCGGCGCACTCCGCTCATTGCGGCCGTCCCCAAAATGTTGTTTCCTTTTCTAGTTATTCTCCCGGGATTGATTGCCATTGCGCTTCCCACACAAGCGCCTCCCATCATCAATGGTCCGCAGGGTTCAACGGTATCAGCTCCCGCGGGACAAGGTCTCATCCCGGTCAAACTGGACGCCTCCAGCGGACAACCCGTGCTGGATAACAGCGGTCATCCGCAACTGGACTACGATCTCGCTGTTCCCAATCTACTTCTGCATTATTTCCCGACGGGCATTCTCGGGCTTGGTCTCACCGCACTGCTCGCCAGTTTCATGTCTGGGATGGCTGGAAACGTCACCGCGTTTAACACCGTCTGGACGCACGATATTTATGAGCCATACATCCGGCCCGGTGCCAGTGATGCGCACTACCTGATGATGGGCAGAATGGCAACGATTTTTGGGATTGCGCTGTCCGTTGCCGGAGCGTATCTCGCTACACGCTTCAATAACATTATGGACATGCTGCAACTCGTTTTTGCATTCGTGAACGCTCCGCTGTTCGCCACATTCCTCCTGGGAATGTTCTGGAAGCGTGCGACCGGGCATGGCGCTTTCATTGGATTGCTCTCCGGAACTTTTGCAGCGGCGGTTCACCACGGCCTGACAATTCCCATGGATGCCATTCCTGGCATAAAGGGCGGCTGGGTAGCCGTGCTTCACACTTATCCTAGCGAGATGGCGCAAAACTTCTGGACCGCGATCTGTGCGTGGACCACATGTTTCGTGGTGACCATCTTGGTCAGTCTCGTCACCAAGGCGCCAGAGGAATCGCGCCTCGTCGGTCTTGTTTATTCCATGACCGAACGTCCGCAAGAGGGTCATCTGAGTTGGTACAAGAGGCCGTTGTATCTTGGCGCCATGATTCTAGGAGCCACGGTTTTATTGAATCTTGTTTTCCGGTAGAAAGAGGCGCACAAATGGGATTGGATATTCGTTTGCCGATCGGAATGCTATTCACGATTTTCGGAATCATGCTGATCGTGTTTGGCGCATTCAGCAACCCTGCGCTTTATACACAATCGCTAGGGATCAACGTCAACCTGATCTGGGGCGTGGTTTTGCTGATCTTTGGCGCAATCATGTTCTATCTCGGCGGCCGCGCCATGTTTGGGACGCGTCCAGCCGGTAAAGTGGATCGGTAGGACAGAGTAGGGCAGGGAACTGCGTTACTCTGTCCTATTGATTGCGGCTACAGCGCCCACTGCAGAACGGTGTAGGAGCGCGCCGGCACTTCCAGTTTCGTTCGCGTTCCGGTCGTCGAAGGTTTCGCGAATGTTTGCGGCGCAACTTTCAGTGGTGTCTGGAAACTGTTGAACGCTTTGAGATCGTCGCCTGTGAGCAGCGATGCGTTCAATACTTTTGTCGGTGCGTGATCTTCCCAAAGAATTTCGACGTCGTGAGCGTTGGACAAATCACGATTCAAAATAAAAAGCGAAATGTTTCCGTCGCCGCTGTTGAATGAGCCGGCGACGTCCACGTGGGGGACCTGGTCCATTCCCTTAACCTCATAAGTCGACGACTCGACCAAAAGATTTAACGCCGCGCCGCGCGCGAATTGTAGCGCCCAGCTGTACGGATAATAAATCGTTTGCCGGAACAGTCCGTCTGCATTCGTCATGATCGGCGCAATAACGTTAATTAGTTGCGCGAGGCAGGCCAGCTTCACACGATCGGAATTGCGCACCAGCGTATTGATAAGGCCGCCGACGAGCAAAGCATCTTCGAGATTGTAAATTTCTTCGAGCAAGTGTGGCGCTTCTTTTCCGTGGCCGTTTACGTCGTCACCGTTGCGCTTTCTGTACCAAACATTCCATTCGTCAAACGACAACCAAAGTTTTTTCGGTGACCGTTTGTGGCCGCGCACCAGATCGCAAACCGCCAAAGTCTCCGCGATCTGCTTTTCCATGCTGAGGTTCATTGCCAGAAACTTCGCGCTGTCTCCACCCGCTGGTTCCGCATTTTCAAAATATCGGTGCAGCGAAAGCCCGTCCACGTACTCATAGCATTGTTCGAGTACTTCGCGGTCCCATTCAAGATATGTCGGCATGCCCGGACCGCTCGACCCGCACGCTACCAGTTTCAGCGAAGGATCAACGTAGCGCATTTGCCGTGCGGCGTCCTGGGCTTTCAATCCGTATTCCGTGGCGGTCACATGGCCGATTTGCCAGGGGCCGTCCATTTCATTTCCCAAACACCATTTTTGGATTTTGTACGGATCGGCGATGCCGTGTTTGCGGCGCAGATCGCTCCAGCGCGTGCCGTTCGAAACGTTGCAGTATTCCACCAAGTCGGCAGCTTGCTCGGGTGTGCCGGTGCCGAGATTCAAGCCCATCAGCGGTTCGGTGCCGACGGCTTTGCACCAGGCGAGAAATTCGTTGGTACCGAATTGATTCGAATTGAGAGAGTTCCAGGCGCGATCGAGAACCCGGGGACGATCCTGCTTGGGGCCAACCCCGTCGAGCCAGTTGTAGCCGGAAACGAAATTTCCGCCGGGATAACGAATGATGGGAACTCCGAGGTGGCGGATTTCGTCCATGACGTCTTTGCGGAAGCCGTTCGAATCGGAGAGCTTGTTGCCAGGATCGGAAATTCCTTCGTAGATGGCGCGGCCGAGATGTTCGAGAAAGGAGCCAAACAAATTGCGGTCGATGGGAGCGATGGTGCGTTTCGAATCGACGTAGATTCGAACGGGCTCGCTGGCCGGACGGGCGGCGAGCGAACGGCCGAAGAGAAGACTGGCGGAGCATGCCGCGCCCGCTGTGGAAGCTTGCTTCAGGAATCGCCGTCTGGAAGTTTTAGACATGGTTGCGTTTTTCTCCAAGAATTCGGACTTTACCGCAAAATGTTACTGGTGAATGTGGGCAGCCCATCCGCCGCCGGGGGCTAATTTTATCTTGAGTTTCATGGATTTGTTGACCGACATTCTTATTTTCTTGTAATCGCCGGCCATGCGGTCCGCGTTCATCCCGTCCTGATAGGCGTCCATCGAAAAGTTGCCGTCGGGTAGGAACGAAAAATCAACTTCCAGTTCGCGGGCGGTCCAATCGGACATGGCGCCGACATACCAGTCGTTGCCGGTTTTTCGGGCGACCAAAACATATTCGGCAATCTTGCCATCGAGGACTTTGGTGTCATCCCAAACGGAAGGAACGGGAGCAAGAAACTCCATAGCTTCGGGCTCGCGTAAATAGTTTGAGGGGCTGTCGGAAAGCATTTGAAGAGGGCTCTCAAACACTACGTACATGGCGAGCTGGTGACAGCGCGTACCAAGGGCCATGGGCTGCTGGAAGATGGGGGCGAAGGTAGTTTTGGTGGCGTTGCGCATGGCCCCGGGAGTGTAGTCCATGGGGCCGAGGAACATTCTGGTGAAGGGGAGAGTGACGTTGTGCTTGGGCTCGGAGTCCGCGCTCCACTTACTCCATTCCATGCCGCGAACGCCTTCGCCACTGATCATGTTGGGCCAGGTGCGTGTCATGGTTACCTGTTTCTGGCCGCCGTGGAAATCGACGAGCATCTTGCGCTTGGCGGTTTCGCTGCTGACTTTGTAATAGAAATTGATGAGCTTCTGGTCGTCGCGCTGCATGAAGTCTACTTTGATTCCCTTGATGCCCCATTTCGCATATTGGTCGAGAGCAGGGATCAACTGATCGTCGAGCGATTTCCAGACTACCCAGAGAATGACGCCCACGTTTTTTTGCTGAGCATAGGCGGTTAGCTCTTCGATATTTATTTCGGGAACGACATCGAGCACATTCCCGAGTTTGTACCAGCCTTCGTCCAAAATGATGTACTGAATGCCGTACTTTGCCGCGAAGTCGATAAAATATTTGTACGTCTGAGTGTTGACGCCCGCCTTGAAATCCACGTCATAGATGTTGTTAAAGTTCCACCAGTCCCAGGCGACTTTGCCGGGTTTAATCCAGGAGGTGTCTTGCAATTGCGAAGGTTTGGCTAGTAGCCAAACGAGCTGGTTGGTGAGGAGATCGCCGTCTCTCTCGACGATGCCGGTGAGTCTCCATGGAAAGGTGCGTGTGCCAGAGGTAGCGGCGATGTAGTCGGCGCCTTCAACGACTCTGAAATTGCGGTCGCCCTCGAGTTTTTCCTTTAACGGGTAGGGAGGAAATGTCCCTTCGAGCGCGGTGCCCGAGGTGCCGTGAAGCCACATGCCCGGGTAATCTTCGACATCGGATTCCGCGATGGCAATCTTAGCGCCCCCGCCAGCGTCTATAACCGCGGGCATGGTGGCGATGAAGGATGAGGCAATTTCACTCAAGTGTTGCGGAACATATTTCCGCTCATTGTGCGAAAACATGGTGTCTTCCTGCGGGTAGTAAACGATGGAATCGGCCGGGAAATTGAACTTCACTTCTTCGCCGTAGATTTTCACTTGCTGCTGGGGGAGGGAAGTTTCGAAACGGTAGGCGGCGCCTTCATTGTAGGCGCGGAAGACGACGGCGTAACCACCTTCCATGTCGAGGCGGACTTCGTTGTAATGCTCGCGAATTTTGGCAAACTTCTGACGGACGGCGGGCTCGACGATCTGATCGTAGCTGCGTTTTTTGGCAGCGTGCACTTTCGCGTCAACGCCCAAAGTCTTGTGGTCTACGTCGAGGGATAAAGGGCAGTCCTGGAGCAAAGGGCGGCCTTTGAGGAGGACGTCGTAGCGAAGGTGTTGCGCGGTGCGGATGCGGATTTCGATGCGGTTGTCGGGGGAGTGGAGGTCGTAGCTGGATTGAGCGGAGGCGACGAGGGGCGTTGTCAGCGATGCGAAGAGTAGAACGAGTAGGGGCAGGAAATTACGTTTGAGAAATTTCATGAAGCGAGAATCCTCTCCGTCGGAGATATGGCGATTCGAATGTCGCATGGGCATGCCGGGTCACTTTACGGTCTGGGTGGGATTTTGTAAAGCGCTTAACCTATATGTGCGTGGCGAGCTGGAACAAGCGAAGGCGCGGAAGGACGGCCGGCCTGAAGGCCGCCGCTACGAAGGCAAAGGCGCGGGGTTGGTCGCGATTATTTTTTGAGGAGGGCGTCCAGGGCGGCTTGGGCGATGGCTTCGTCGATTTCGGATTTGGCGCCGCTAGCGGCAATGCCGCCGAGAGTTTGACCGTCTACTTTGATTGGGAGTCCGCCCTGATTTGGGAAAAAGTCCGGAAACGCGAGGGCTTCAACGCTGCCTTTTTTCACGGTATCGGCGGCGTCCTTCGAAGGTGCTCTGTAGAAGGCGGCGTGGCGGGCTTTTTTCTGCGCCCACACAATGGTGTTGAGCGAAGCACCGTCAGCTTTCTGGAGGAAGAGGAGATTGCCGCTTTCGTCCACGATGCAAATGGTGACTTCGACGTTTTGTTTTTTAGCTTCGGCTTCGGCGGCGGCAACCATGGTTTTGATGGCCGCGAGGTTGATGTATTTTTTGGATGGGAGGTCGGCGGCGAAGGCGGTGGCGACAAAAGCGAGCGTGACGAAAAGTAGTTTGATCATGGGCAGGATGCTACCCCTTGGCGTGCGAATTTGCCAGATGAAATGTGGAGTGGGCGGGTTCGTGAGACGAAGGTTGGAACCTCTTTCTCAGACAGAAAATCGGATATGAGAAGGCGTAGAATCGAATGCCGAAATTGCAGCGCGGTCAAAGACGATTACTTCCGAGTTGCTGGGGGCCCGGAAGGATTATGGGTCAAGGAGTAGGGAACTGTGACCAAGCGTCAAGACAAAGTTCACACTCAACAGGTTCACACGCAACTGGGCCGAGCCGCAGTCCAGATATTTGCCGCCAATGATCGCATCAACCAGATTCTTATCGAACATCTCGACCCTGCTGCCTGGAGAGCCAAACCGCCCGGGAAGGCGCGCACCATTGCGGCGATCTTCACGCATATGCACAATGTCCGGACCAAGTGGGTCAGGCTTACGGCTCCGCATCTGAAAGTTCCGCGACAGCTCAACCGTGCGCACTGCACGCCGCGACAGGCGCGTGCCGGATTGACCGAGAGCGCTGCTCGCTGTGGGGAGATGCTCGCCGAAGCGCTCGGCGGTCGTGGGAGTCGAGTCGATAAGTTTCTCAGAGACGGCTGGGCTCGTCCTTGGCCCGTTGGCCCGGAAATGCTGTGCTATATGCTTTCTCAC
>JBGPDI010000095.1:0-18581 GCA_041482215.1 Candidatus Acidiferrum sp.
GTGGTGCGAATTTTTGTAGGAATGACGCGCAGCACCATGCCGACGTTGCCGCGCTGCTGAAACACGTTCACGCGGAAGCGTCCGAGGCCGGCGACGCCATAAGCCATGTCCAACTCCGCCGTTTCCTTGAACTTTTGCTTCTGGCGGTTGGTCATCATGCTGAACGCCATGGAAAGCATTTCTTCCGGCGTGATGCGAGGCACATCGGTTTGCGGCGCGAGCAGGCCGTCCACGCGCAAGTAGGGGTGATTGCCTACTTTTAGATGCAAGTCAGACGCTTTGTTTTCGACAGCGCGACGGAGAAGATCATCAATGCTTACGGCCATATCGTGTGAACTCCGCAAGAATCCAGCTAGTAGGCGACAGTAGCACCCGCTAAAAGGGTGGGCAAGGAAGGGGAAATACGTGGTTGCGCTCTAGTTACCTGAGCGTCCGTACAGGTTTTAAGTGTGGAAAATCGGGGTTCAGGCCTTCTTCAAATAGAGCGTGTCGTAGAGCAATCCGGCTAAAAATCCCCCGGCCAGCGGCCCGACCCAGTAAACGCCCTGGTGCGCCCAGTGCGTGGCGGCGAGAGCGGGTCCAAAGGCACGCGCTGGATTGAGCGCCGCTCCGGTAAGGGGACCAGCAACAAGAATCCCCAGTGTGATCGAGAGACCGATACCAAAACCGGCGATGGACTTGAACACACCCTTTTCATCCACAGCTGTGGCAAAAACCATCCACACGAGGAAGAACGTGGTTACGGCCTCGAGGGACATCCCAGCCCACACGGGAAAATCTCTAGCGAGAGCTGGTGTGCCCAGGGAGACGGCACGCCAGGTCTCTTCGGGGACGACGACTTTGAGCAAAAATGCGGCGGCGGTCGCGCCTGCGAGCTGCGCGGCCCAATAAAGGATGGTGTCCACAGTGCTGATGCGCTTGGTGACCCAAAGACCTATGCTCACCGCAGGATTAAAATGTCCCCCGGAAATGTGTCCCATCGCGGAAACCATCAGGCCAATGGCGAGGCCGTGTGCCAGCGCGATGGCGAGGAGGCCGATGCCGCCAGTGGCATGCAGATACTGATCCGTGCAGATCGAGCCCGCACCAAAGAAGATCAGCGCGAAGGTGCCGACGAATTCCGCGATTAGTTTTTGCGATGTGTTGTACATTCGAAACTCTCCCTGCAAGGAATCGAAGGCGCGCTCGATGCGAACCGTTGCATTTTAGCTGGAATGCGCCGCGGAACGCCAGTCCCGCGAACAAAGTGTCGCTTCCCACAAAAGATATGACACTAGTTCAATGGTGGAAGTCCAAGTTTTTTCAAGAGCTCCGCGAATCGCGGATCATCCACCCAATAGGAATCCGCCGCAACACGCGCGCGGATGCCGTCCATACGGGGGTCGCCCTGCTGATAGGCCAATTCGAGAGCGGCGAATGCGTGATCCTTTTCACCCAGCCCCACATAGATATTCGCGATCCCCAACCAGGAGACATACTTGGTTCTCGAAGCTTCGATCAACTCACCAAGAATCTGCCGGGCCCGTTCGGTCTTGCCCGCCCGAGCGCATGCATATCCGAGATAGCCTTGGTAGTAAGTCGATTCCGGAATGAGCTGAATGATTTTCTCCAATTCGGTCACGGCTTCGTTAAATCTTCCCTGAAGAATTAATACTTGAGCGTAGCCGTAGTGGGCGATGGGGAAATTCGGGTCCGCATCGAGAGTCTTGCGGTACTCCTGCTCGGCTTCAACGATATGCTTCTGATACATCAGCGCCATGCCCAGATTGACGTGGAGGATTGGTGTAAAGGGTTCCAATTCCAATCCTTTGCGAATCTCCTTCACGGCCTCTTCGTAACGGCCCGTGGCCCACAGGAGCTCCGCATACCATTGGTGTGCGTACGGGTAGCGGGGATTGAGTTCAATAGCGCGCAGAAATTCGCGCTCGGCACCGGGAAAATCCCATTGAAAGATAAGGAGAACAAGTGCAACAGACGTGTGTGCCTCGGCAAGAGAAGGATCCAACTCAAGCGCCTTTTCCGCGGCTTGCCGGGCTTTGGCGCCCGCTTCCTTCGGCGAAAGCGCGGCGGTAGCGCGCGATAAGGCGTAGAAAGAATCAGCGAGCCCGGAGTACGCGAGGGCATACCCGGGGTCCTTTACGATGGCTTGTTGGAAATAGTCAATCGCCTTATACACTCCGCCAGTGGTTCGTCTGTTCCAGTAAAATCTCCCCTGCAAATACAATTGATAGGCTTCCGGATTTTGCGTTGAGCGTTGCGCTATACGTGATTTCTCGTCGCCCGTTAGATTCATTTTCAGGTTTTGGATGATGTCCTGAGTAATCTCCGGCTGAATGTTGGCCACATCCGCCAGCTTCGATTGATACTGCTTGCTCCACATGCTTCGATTACGCTCGGCATCAATAAATTCGGCATTGATGGACAAACTGTCACCGTGTTGCAGCATGCGGCCCGTCAGAATAGTGTGCACACCAAGCTCACGCGCAATCGTAGGTGGATCAATTGCCTTTCCTTTGTAGCGGTACGCCGAAGCTAGCGAGACGACCTTCAGATTTGGGAGCTGCGAGAGCGCACTGACGAGATCCTCGGTAATTCCCTCGCTCAGATATTCGTCGTTTGGATCTCCGGTGGCATTCACGATGGGCAACACCGCCACGGAATCCATGGAGATTTCTTTTACGCGCTTTATTCCGAACAGAAAGACCAGGGCAAGGACTACGGCGAAAGAGAGGGTCGCGACGAGCACCTTCATGCGCAGCTTGGTGCTGCGGGCGGGGGCAGCAGCACCGCCTACCACGGAAGAAGCTGCGGTGGCACGCGTGGAGTCTGTGTCGCGTTTGAGGCGTTTCAGGTCGGCGCCGATTTCGGCGGCGCTCTGGTAGCGCAGAGAGCGATCTTTCTCGAGAGCTTTCGAAATGATTTCATCGAAGCGCAGTGGCAGATTCGAATGGATGCTGCTCGGAGCGGCCGGCGTGCGTTCGAGAATCGCGTGAAAGATGACCGCTGAGGTCGAGCCCGGGAATGCGACGCGGCCTGTGGCCATTTCATAAAGCACCGCTCCGAAGCTGAACAGATCGGTGCGAGCATCCAGTTCTTCGCCGCGGGCTTGCTCAGGGGACATGTACGCGACGGTGCCCATCGCGATTCCCGGGCTGGTGAGCGCTTCCTCGGTGGTCACACCTTCCAGCGATCCCGCCGTAGCCCCGGCCATGTAGCCGTCCGGCGAAAGCTTTGCCAAACCGAAATCCATGAGTTTCGCTGGCCCGCGCGCGGTCATAAAAATGTTCGCAGGCTTGATGTCGCGATGAACGATGCCTTTTCGATGCGCAGCTTCAAGGGCATCGGCAATTTGACCGCCGATATCGAGCAGCACATCCAACGTGAGAGCGCGGCCTTTGATCCGCTGTTGCAGCGTTTCGCCTTCGAGCAGCTCCATCACAAGAAAGGATTTCCCGTCGTGTTCTTCAATGTCGTGGATGGTGCAGATGTTGGGATGATTCAGCGCGGAAGCGGCGCGCGCTTCTCGGCGAAAGCGCTCCAGCGCTTGCGGATTTTTGTTCAGCTCTTCCGGGAGAAATTTCAGCGCGACGCGCCGGCCGAGCTTTAGATCTTCGGCCGCGTAGACCACGCCCATGCCGCCGCCGCCGAGTTTTTCCAGAATGCGGTAGTGAGCGATAGTTTGGCCGGTCATTGAATGGGATGCCGCTGCGCGAAATGATAGGGGTTACAGCGAAGTGAGTCAACGCGGCGAAATTGCGCACGGGTCAAATAGGAAGGGTGTCCGCCGCGGCGGACACCCATAAAGAAGATACTCGTAATGACAAGCTGCTAGCGAGACGCGGCGCCGACTGGCGCGTTTACAGGCGTCAGCCAGTTGTGGCGATCGGGCTTACGGCCGCTGGTTAGCGCGAAGAATTCTTCCTGCAACCTGAGTGTGATTGGTCCAGCCACGCCTTTGCCGACCTGGATGTGGTCCACGGAACGGATGGGAGTTACTTCCACCGCTGTGCCAACGAAGAAAACTTCATCCACGATGTAGAGCATTTCGCGCGGGATGACCTGTTCCTTCACCGTGATGTTCAAGTCTTCCGCGATTTTCGTAATGGCATCGCGCGTGATTCCGGGAAGTATGCTGGTGGCCAGCGGCGGAGTGTAGAGCACCCCATCGTGAACGAGGAAAACGTTCATGCCCGAGCCTTCACTGACATGGCCATCGGCATCAAGAGCGATACCTTCCGTGTAGCCGTTGAAAGTCGCTTCCATGCGAATGAGTTGCGAATTCATATAATTCGCCGCAGCCTTGGACATAGCCGGCAAAGTATTGGGAGAAATGCGCGTCCAGGAACTGACTCCGACATCCACGCCCTTGGCCAATGCTTCCGGCCCCAGATACGCGCCCCAAGTCCAGCACGCCATGTAAACGTCGATCGGCGAATTCAGCGGATTCACACCTACTTCGCCATAGCCGCGCAGCACGATGGGCTTCACGTAGCAGGAATTTAGCTTATTCAGGCGAACCAGTTCGCAGGCAGCGCTGGTGAACTGATCCACGGAGTAGGGAAGCTCCATGCGATAGATCTTGGCGGAGTTGATGAGCCGTTGCATGTGCTCTCGCGCGCGGAAAATGGCCGGGCCCTGCGTGGTCTCGTAGCAGCGGATCCCTTCGAAGACCGCCGAGCCGTAGCTAACCACGTGCGAGAGGACGTGAAGCTTGGCGTCGTCCCAGTTGATCCATTTTCCGTTCAGCCAGATTTTCTCGGTCGCTTGAATCGGCATAAATACTCCCCTGTTTGATAGTGCCATTCGTTGGTAATTCTCGAATTTGCAGAATACGGTACGCGGGAGGGAGCGTCAATGAGTCAGGGGCATCTGAGACTCAATGTGGGCAACCAATTTGGCGCGCTGCTTGGTGATGCGATTCCCTTACTGGTTGGCCTTGGGTGATTGATCCGAATTCGTGGGCCGATCCAGTGAGCGATACGCGGCCTGTGCCTGTTTCAGAATATCGCCGCGGCCATATTCCCAAATGCCAAGCAGAAAAAAGGGCAGAGCCGTCGCCAAGGCCCAAAGCTTGGCGTTGCGCGGAATCTTGGCCTCCGGCTCCCATCGAAAAAGCTGCACGCCGACGAAGAACGTAAGTACCGCCCATGAAGCGAGCGCAAGAATCTGAATTAAGAGCTTCCAAACAGGGAACGATTGATAGAGTGCGCTCTGTAGCGCGGTAACAAGATAGGTGGCGGGCAAGAACAGACCGAAGTGTTGTACGGATGCGGGCAAGTAAGCGAGGGGAAAAGTGGCGCCAGAAAGAAAAATCAGTGGTAACCAGATGATCTGATTGAGGACTTGAGTTTCTTGCATGGTGTTGGTGACGCTGGCCACGACCAGGCCGAGCGAACCAAACGAGACTGTGCCGACGGTAACCAGAACGGCGAGGGAAAGAAGATTGCCGAGATTTGGCACATGAAAAACAACACGCGCCAGAAACAGTTCAACGGAAATAGTGGGAATGGTGAGCACAAAATTTGCTAGCAAGCTGGAGCCCAGCATGTCTGAGGCGGTGACCGGGGTGACGTGGAAACGGCGCAAAATTCCTTGCTCGCGGAACATCACAAGCGTGGCGCTGAGCCCCCAGAAACTACCCATGACGTTGAAAGCAATAACCGGGCCGAGAAAATAACTGACTTTCTGAGGATCGCTCCTGCCGAAAATGCCGCAGTAAAGAAAAAACATTCCCAGCGGAAAGACCACGCTGAAAAAGAAAAACATCTTGTTGCGCAACGCAAGCTGAATGCGCATGCGGCTCAAGCTGGCGAAGTTACTCAATCGCGTAGCCTCCTTCCGGTCATTTCGATGAACACATCTTCTAGAGATGGCGTGGCGATTTCGAGGCTCACGAGTTCGTTGCCTTCAGCCTCCAGATGCTTAACGAGAGAAACGATAGCTTGCGGCGGGCGCTTTGAGTGAAGAACGTAAGTACCGTCGATCTCTCTCGCGTCGGTGATGCCTTCGAGGCTCTTCAGTGTGCCGTTCGCCTCCGGCTTCGAGAGGCGGACTTCGATGCGCGTGGTGCCCCCGGAATGAGCTTTCAGTTCACGAGGAGTGCCCAGAGCCATGACCTTGCCGTGATCCACGATGGCGACGCGGTCGCAAAGGCGCTCGGCTTCTTCAATATAGTGCGTTGTCATCAGGATGGTTTTCTTCTCGCGTTTTAGTTCCTCGATGATGTCATAAATCTCGCGGCGTACTTGTGGATCGAGCCCGGCAGTCGGCTCGTCGAGAAAAATGACTTTCGGATCGTTGACTAGAGCCATGGCGAGGGCCAGGCGCTGCTTTTGTCCGCCGGAAAGCTGGCTGTAAAACGCGTTGCGTTTTTCTTCTAGCCCGAAGCGCTTCAACAATTCTTCTGGTTTACGTCCACGTTTGTAGAAGCTCGCGAAGAGCCGCAGAGCTTCCATGACGCGAAGCTTGTCGGGCAGGGAAGTGGATTGCAGCGCAGCGCCAATTTCATGTTTCAAAGCCGCTGTGTCTCGTTGCGGGTCCAAGCCACAGACGGAAACACGGCCTCCGTCAAGATTACGAAGTCCTTCCAGAATTTCAACGGTGGTGGTTTTGCCGGCGCCATTCGGTCCGAGCAGTCCAAATACTTCGCCTTCTTCCACGCTGAAACTTACGCCGCGGACAGCTTCCACGGCGCCGTAACTCTTGACGAGATCTTCGACTTGCAGAATGGAATTGGTCATCTTTACGGCCACCACTCGCTGGGGCTGCTTCTATCGAAGCGCGTATAGCATACCGCAGTTGGGTGTCCGGCTCGCAATCAGCGCACACAACTGGCGGCCTCACCTCTTAATACGCTTCTTTGGTGCTCCAGATTTCAATACGGATTTCTTTGGCGGTTTCCAAAGGTGGCGTTTCAGATCCACGCGAGACTCGAGAATGGCGACGCCTTCGGATTCGAGGAGCTTCCTTTGGAGAGAAGCGTAAGGCTCGCGAATGAGGATTTTGCCGCCCGCACCGACGACTCGATGCCAGGGAATGCCTTTGCCGGAAGGACTCGCGGCCATGGCGCGCCCCGCGCTGCGCGCACCACCTGGAAGACGCAAGGCCTTGGCAAGGGCTCCATATGTTAGAACCCGGCCGCGGGGAATTTGTTTCACAAAACGAAAAACTGGATCCCAAGACATTGTGAAAGAAGCTCCGAGTTTCGACAGAAAGCAATTCGTGCGATATCCTAGGAGCTCATCGCAAATAGAACAAGAGAAAAATCCTGCGGCCGGGTTTAATGAAGTGGATGCGATTTGTAACTGATTCCGGCACCTGCAAGGAACAGCGGGCATCTAATAGAATTATGGAAGTAGAAATGACCGCAGCTTAAGGTTAGAGTCAGCATTTGGAGAATCAATGGAACGCAGTAAAAAATGTGATGAGCGGTTCAGCAAAGTTTCTACTAGTTTAATCGCGTTACTCATTGGACGCACGTTTCCATCGAGAGCGCATCTTTTGTTGGCAGTGTAATGAAACAGAAATACACTACCGCCCATGAATTTGACCCGAGGTGACGTCGTGAACGAATACATACTGCCGCTCGACCCAAGCAAGCGCAGCACGGACACGATCGATTTCCAGACCGCCCTGCGAGCAAAAATCGTTGGACAAGAAGAAGGTGTGCAGGCGCTGGTGGACCTCTATCAGGTCTTCCGTGCTGGATTGAATTCGCCTGGGCGCCCCGTTGGTAATTTGCTGTTTCTGGGTCCGACCGGCTCCGGCAAAACGCGCATCGTGGAAGCGGCTGCAGAAATTCTCTTTGGCGATCACCGCGCGGTTATCAAAGTGGACTGCGCGGAGTTTCAACACTCTCACGAAATCGCCAAGTTGATCGGGTCGCCCCCAGGGTATTTGGGGCATCGCGAAACTCATCCGCTGATTACACAAGAGACTTTGGCAGCTAGCCATACAGACAACCTGAAGTTGAGCTTTCTGCTCTTTGACGAGATCGAAAAAGCCAGCGACTCCCTCTGGCAGTTGCTGCTGGGAATGCTGGATAAGGCCACGCTAACTTTGGGCGACAACCGCAAGGTAGACCTGTCACAGACGGTGATCTTTCTCACGTCCAACCTGGGCGGAGGTGAAATCGCCGAGCTCATGCAGGGTGGCATGGGGTTTGTCCAGCCGAGCGGCAAGCCAATCATTGGTCTCGACGAAAAGGTGGAGCGCACGGCTGTCGAAGCCGCGCGGCGAAAGTTCTCTCCCGAATTCATGAACCGCCTCGACAAGGTGGTGGTCTTCCGCCCGTTGAAAAGAGAGCAGCTCCAACAAGTACTCGAAATCGAGCTGGGTCAGGTGCAGCAGCGTGTGTTGGACACCGCCAAAGGGCAGTTTCTTTTCCGCGTAACCGATGCTGGCCGCGATTTCCTCCTTCAGGAAGGTACCGACCAGCGCTATGGCGCCCGGCACCTCAAGCGCGCCATCGAACGCCATGTCGTCTATCCGTTGGCGAATCTTTTGGCCACGGACCAAGTCAGCCTGGGTGACTTGGTGCGCATTGACCGGGCTGAGGGGAATCAGGGGCTTACCTTCGTTCGCGAGGGCGAAGGAGCAATAGTAGAGGTAGCTCCTCCGCAAGCTGTCGGCGCCGCTGCCGGCGAGGCAAAAGGCGGCAAGTCCACCGAGACACCTATGGAAACTTCGGTTGAAGATAGGAAATCAAGGGCGGCTCAGCCCGGACCTAGCACCGCAGCGGCCCCGCAAGGGCGGAAGAAGCAAGATCGAACGAATTCTTAAAGTAGCACTTTAAGTTCGGAACGGGCGTCCTCTTCGGTGGACGCCCCTTTTTGTCTCCGCACCACTGACACAAACTGTTTCATTTCTCTCAATTTGCGCCCCGATGAAACCCTGTCTCACACGGTGAGACAGTTTCCAGAATTGCAAATCCTGTATGTTGTTGAGTTTGCGATGGTTTCCAGGGGTGAAACCTGTGAAAAAGATTGGCACTTCCCATGCACTATCCCTCGGCGGCGCGAAACTGAGACGCGCAACGCGTTTGGGGGAGCTAGACGCGAAGAAGGGTTGATGAAATGAAAGCAGCCGTCCGCCATCAACTGGATCCAACCATTCGCAGCAACGATACCTGTGACTTCCAGTCCTCCTTGCGCGCCAAAATCGTCGGCCAGGAAGAGGGCGTGCAGTCCTTGGTCGACATGTTTCAGGTGTTTTGTGCCGGATTGAACTCGCCCGGCCGCCCAGTGGGTAACCTGCTTTTCTTGGGGCCGACTGGTTCGGGAAAGACGCGCATCGTGGAAGCGGCGGCGGAGATCCTCTTTGGGGATGCTCGCGCGGTCATCAAAGTGGATTGCGCCGAGTTCCAGCACTCACACGAAATTGCCAAGCTCATTGGCTCACCTCCGGGCTACCTGGGCCACCGCGAGACCCATCCTTTGATCACCCAGGAAGCTCTGGCGGCCAGCCATACCGACAAGCTAAAGCTCAGCTTTTTGCTCTTCGACGAAATTGAGAAGGCCAGCGACGCTCTGTGGCAATTGCTCTTGGGCATGTTGGACAAGGCCACGCTGACCCTCGGCGACAACCGCCGCGTGGACCTCTCCCAAACCGTTATTTTTCTGACGTCGAACCTCGGCGGCGGCGAAATCACCGAATTGATGCAGGGTGGCATGGGCTTTGTTCGGCCCAAGGAAAAACCTGCTGCTGGCTTCGATGAAAAGATCGAACGTACAGCCGTGGAAGCGGCCCGCCGCAAATTCTCACCGGAATTCATGAACCGCCTCGACAAAATAGTGGTCTTCCATCCACTGAGGCGCGAGCAGCTTGAAAAGGTGCTCGAGATCGAGCTTGGCCAGGTCCAGCAGCGCGTTCTAGAGACTGCCAAGGGGCAATTCCTGTTCCGCGTGACGGATACCGGCCGCGATTTCCTTTTGCAGGAAGGCACCGACCAGCGTTACGGCGCGCGCCACCTCAAGCGTTCCATCGAACGTCACGTGGTTTATCCACTGGCGAACTTGCTGGCGACGGAACAAGTTCACCTCGGTGACCTCGTTTGCATCGACTGGAACAAGGAGCAGGATCGCCTGACCTTTGTCCGCGAAGGCGAAAACCTCGCAATCCCAGCGCGCAAGCAGGATCCTGTTATTCCCGTGCGCCTCGGTCCCGCAAAGAGCGGCAAATCGGCCGACGTCCCCGGCGTAACACTCACACCGGAACCCACGCCGCGCATGGCTCGCTAAACCAGCTTTCTTCTCTCTCGGATTTCGCCCGGGCGCATAACCGCCCGGGCTTTTTCTTTTCTATCTGCCCTGGTGCTAAAGTAACTCTCAAGAGAGAACTACCATCTTACCTCTCGTGGTATTTCGGAGGGCTTTCTTGGCTAGGCCCGAGACGAAGACGCAATCCATTGTGAAGCGAGCTCCGCGGGACATCCATCGCGCAGGCGCACATTCTAGATTAGCGGTCGGCCTTTTGCTTGGCATGTCTTTGCTGGCGATGCCCGGTGCGTCGGCACAGCGCACTCAATTCAAGCAGGGTTGGAACAAATTCTCTCCACAAGACGACATAACTCTTGGCAAACGAGCCGCCACCGACGCGCAGAAGCAACTTCCATCCTGTAACGCCCCGAAAGTGGATGCCTATCTCACGCAACTGGGCACGCGTCTCGCTCAGAAACTTCCCACCAATGGAGTTCAATATCCGTTCGAATTTCACTGCGTGAATGACAAAGCCATCAATGCTTTCGCCTTGCCCGGCGGCTATGTGTTTGTAAACCGCGGTGCGATCGAAGCTTCGGACAATGAGGCGCAACTTGCTGCAGTGATGGCGCACGAGCTGTCGCACGTCGCTCTCCGCCATGGCACCAATCAGGCGACCAAAGCCATGCTTGCCGAGACCGGGCTGGGTATTTTCGGCGCAGTCTTCGGAGACAGTACGGGCGGCGCGCTCTTGACGACACTTGGAAGTTTCACCGCCGGCGGAGTGCTGCTGCGCTACTCGCGCACTGCCGAATCGCAAGCCGACGTCATGGGCACCCAGGTCCTTTACGATTCCGGCTACGACCCGCGCGCACTCGCGCAGTTTTTTGAAAAACTCGAAGCCGATTCGAAAGGGAAGAATCCGCCGGAGTTTTTCTCCGACCATCCGAATCCCGAGCATCGCGTTGAACGCGTTGATGAAGAGATCGAAAAGCTCGGCGGCGTTTTGCCGAATGCTAGGCGCGATTCCACCGAATTCGAATCCATCAAGCGCGAAGTCCTGGCTCTGCCCGTCGTGAAAAAGCCTGTGCCTGGCGCTCCTGCGGTGGCTGGCGTTCCCCCTGCTCCACCATCCCACAGTTACGCCACATATCACGCTAGCGCATACACTCTCAAGTATCCGGACAATTGGAAAAAGTATCCCGACAACGAAGGGAGCGGTGTTTCCTTTGGTCCTGTATCTGGCGTCCTCGATGACGGCAGCGGCCACAGCGCGCTGGCTTATGGATTGATCGTAAGCGTGGCGAAAGCTCAGGGTGATCCCAACGATTGGAACGCACTCGAAAGCGCTACACACCAGGTGATTGAAGATCTTAAAAAAGCGAACCCCAGCATGAAAATCACTCGCCAAGGCGAGCATTTGCGCCTGAACGGCCAGCCCGGACTCTCAACCTACCTCAGCAATGATTCTCCTGCAGGTGGTCCGGAAACGGATTGGGTCGTTACCGTTCTCCGTCCCGAAGGCTTGGTCTACTTCGTCTGCGTCGCCCCGCAATCCGCCTACGACAACTACGACAAGACGTTTTCCTCAATCCTCGACTCAGTGCGTTTTACAAAATAGATAAAATCAAAGCAGAGTCGCCTCGACCCGGTTCAGAGAGGCGCGACATACTCTTATTTGCTCGGTGTCAGCTCTGGGACTTTTCCGGAAATTTGATGCTGCCGATAGACTTCGGCGGCGCGTTGTAATGCTTCCGTGATGCTGTCACAAATGTTTTCCGCGCCCACATGGCGTTCGAATTCTGCCTGCTTCATCAATTGCGAGGGCTGTTCTCGCGCTCCACAGAGAAGTAATGAGCGCCCGGAGTCGTGCAACGTGTCAGCTAGATCGCGGATCGCGCCTAGTCCGGTGGCGTCAATCGCGGTCATATTGCGCAGCCGCAAAATAACGATGGGCGGCAGTTTGTCGAGCGACTGCAGAATGTCCGCGAATTTGTCGGTCGCCCCGAAAAGAAACGGCCCGTGAATGCGGTAAACGATCGCGTAGTCCGGGATATCCTTGCCCTGCAAAACATGCACGCGGCTGTCTTCCACATAATCTTTCGTCACCGGACTCACCGTGGTGGTTCGCGACACCTTTCGAATGAACGTGAGCGCCGCGAGCACCATCCCCACTTCCACCGCAAACGTTAAATCCGTCACTACAGTCAGCGTCAACGTCAGCAGCCACACCGCAATATCCGCCGAGCTGAGTTTCAGAATCTCGGGAATCTCTTCCCAGTCACCCATGTTGTACGCCACGATCATCAGAATCGAGGCCAGCGCTGCGAGCGGCACATTTTTCACTAACGGAGCGGCAAAAAGCACGATTGCTAGCAGCGTCAACGAATGAATCATTCCGGCCACAGGCGTCTTCGCCCCCGCGCGCACATTCGTCGCAGTGCGGGCAATCGCACCTGTAGCTGGCAAACCGCCAAAGAGCGGCGAAATGATGTTCGCGACACCTTGCCCAATCAATTCCACATTCGGGTTGTGCTTGTCATTGCTCATTCTGTCGGAGACCACTGCGGACATGAGCGATTCTATTGCGCCGAGCATGGCCACCGTGAACGCCGCAGACAAGAGCTGGCGGAAAACGTCGTAGTGAAATTGTGGAATCGCCAGTTTCGGCAAGCCACTCGGGATTCCCCCGAAGCGCGTTCCAATCGTTTCGACGGAGAGATGCAAAAAAAAGACTGCTGCCGTCGCGCCAAATGTAACCAGAATGGCGCCCGGGATTTTCCGGGCATACTTCAGGCAGAAGACCATCACGGCAATCGAAAAAATAGATACTGCGGTTGCGGGAACCGAAAACGTATTCCAAGCTTGTCCAAAAGCCATCACGCGGTGGAAAAAATCACCTGGGACGTGATCCATCTTCAATCCAAAGAGGTCGCGAATCTGCGTGCTGGCGATCAGTATCGCTATGCCATTGGTGAAGCCCACTACAACCGGCCGCGGGAAGTATTTCACCATCGTGCCCATGCCCGTCACGCCCAGGAGGACAAGCAAAACGCCCGCCATCATCGTGCACATGAACAGGCCGTCGATCCCGTGCTTGGCAACGATTCCCGCCACAACTACGACGAACGCACCCGTTGGCCCGCCAATCTGTGTCTTGGACCCTCCCAGCGCGGAGACCAGAAAGCCGGTCACAATCGCGCAATACAACCCCGCTTGCGGCGAGAGACCGGAAGCGATCGCAAAAGCCATCGCTAAAGGTAAGGCGACGAGACCGACGGTGACGCCTGCGATCAAATCGGCGAGAAACTTGTGTCGATCGTAGCCGCGAAGAAGGAGTACCGATTTTGGCAGCCAGGCTTCGATTGCAGGTTTCATGTCGTCTTCGTTCGAACGAGAGGAGCAACTCTGCGAATTTTAGCAGAGAACCGGAGGGCAAAAGGACTGGTGTAGTTCAGTGTGTCTTGAAGCAAATTCACAAGTGTGGAGGTGCCTGGAGCGGCGGGAAGTTGTGGTTCCTAATTAGTCGGCGGCTTCGCTGCGTGGAACAGCCGGCTTCCAGCGCAAAACGGGTTTGCGAGCGGCACCAACCTCATCCAAACGCCGCACGCGCGTTGTGTGTGGTGCGGTTCTCACCATTTCCGGATTTGTCGCGGCTTCCTCTGCGATAGCCTTCATCGCGTCAATAAACAAATCGCATTCTTCTTTTGACTCGGACTCCGTCGGCTCGATCATCATCGCCCCCGGCACGATCAACGGAAACGCCGTCGTGTAAGGATGAAAGCCATAGTCGATCAGCCGTTTCGCAATATCCATCGTATTCACGCCATTTTTCTTCTGCATGGCGTCGCTGAACACTACTTCGTGCATCGAGGGCAGGGAATAAGGCAAATCGAAAACACCCTCAAGCTGCTTTCGAATGTAATTCGCATTCAGCACGGCGTCTTCCGTGGCCTGCCGCACTCCAGGTCCGTATGCCAGGATGTACGCCAGCGCGCGAACCAACACGCCGAAATTTCCCGCGAACGCTTTCACTCGCCCGATCGAGTCCGGTCGCACCGGCTCCAACGCCAGTCGTCCGCCTTCTTTTTCCACCAGGATCGGCACCGGGCGGAATGGTTCAAGAATTTTCTTCATCGCCACCGGCCCAGCGCCCGGTCCGCCACCGCCATGCGGCGTTGAAAAAGTCTTGTGCAAATTAAGGTGCATCACGTCCACGCCTAGGTCGCCGGGCCTCGTCACACCAGTCAGCGCATTCATGTTCGCGCCGTCCATATAAAGCAGCGCGCCCTTTGCGTGCAAGATTTCCGCGATCTCCGGAATGCGCTGCTCAAAAATCCCCAGCGTGGATGGATTGGTGATCATCAGCGCCGCGACATCCGGTGTCACAAGCTCGCGCAGCTTCTCGACGTCAATCTGCCCGTGCGATTCCGATTTGATGTTTTCAACTTCGTATCCCGCAATCACAGCCGTAGCCGGATTCGTCCCGTGCGCGGAATCTGGTATCAAAACTTTCTTGCGCGGATTCCCCTGCTTCTGCAAATACGCGCGAATCAGCAGCAGCCCCGTCATTTCTCCCTGCGCTCCCGCAGCCGGCTGGAGCGTAATGGCGTCCATCCCCGTGATTTCCAGCAGGCATTTTTCCAGCAGCCGCAAAATCTTCAAGCAGCCTTGCGAAAGCTCCTGCGGCTGGTAAGGATGTTCCGTAGCAATACCATCTAGCCGCGCCACGAATTCATTCACGCGCGGGTTGTACTTCATAGTGCAGGAGCCCAGCGGATACATCCCCAGATCGATCGCGTAATTCCATGTCGAGAGTCGCGTAAAGTGGCGAATCACTTCGATCTCGCTCACTTCTGGAAATCCTTCCACACCCGAGCGCCGGTGATTTGCCCCCAGCGCTTTTGCGGGATCGGCTACGGGTACATCCAGCGGCGGCAATTCGAACGCGCGCTTCCCCGGCGACGACTTTTCAAAGATAAGTCCTTCGTTCTGATTTGTGTGTCTCGAAGCCTTTTTGATTTTTGTGTTCATTTCTCTTTTCAAGTTGTAGTGGCGCAGCATGCTGCGCCACTACAAAGAAGTCAATTTCCTTAAACCGGCCGCTCCAGCGCGGTCTTCAAAGCGCCCGCGAATCTCTCAATCTCCGCTCGCGTAGTTGTCTCGGTCACGCACACCAGCGCGCGCTTGGTCAATTCCGGATACGCCGTGCCCAGTGCGAGCGGCCCGATAATCTTTTCGCGCAAGAGATCGTTATTCACTATCTTCACCGAACGCGGCAGCTCGATCGTGAATTCATTGAAGAACGGCGCTTCAAACGTCCGCTTTACTCCTGGAACCTTCAATAATTCCGATAGCGCAAACTGCGCCTTCGCTAGGTTTTGCTCCGCCATCTCGCGCAAGCCTTCCTTGCCCAGCAAAGTCAGGTGCACAGTAGCAGCCAGCGCGCAAAGTGCTTGGTTCGTGCAAATGTTCGAAGTAGCCTTCTCGCGGCGGATATGTTGCTCGCGCGTAGCAAGGGTGAGCACGAATCCGCGCTGGCCCTCCGAATCCGTCGTTTGCCCAGAAAGCCGTCCAGGCATCTGCCGCACAAACTTTTCCCGCGAAGCAATCACGCCCGCGAACGGCCCGCCATAACTCGGCGGCATCCCGAAACTCTGCCCCTCCATCGCCACGATGTCGGCTTCTGCAGGCGGTCGAACAATTCCCAGCGAGACGCCTTCCGCCACGGCCACCACGAACATTGCCCCAGCCGCGTGCGTCGCCTCCGCAAGAGGCGCGTACGACTCGAGCACCCCGAAAAAGTTCGGCGATTGCACCACGACCGCCGCCACATCATCCTTCAGTGCAGTCTGCAGCGCCTTCGCATCCACGGTGCCGTTTGCCGCAAACGGAATCTCCTCAACATGCAAACCAGAATTCTTCGCGTAGGTTTTCAGCACCTCGCGATACTCCGGATGCACCGACCGCGCCACCAGCACGCGCTGACGCCCCGTCAGTCGTTCCGCCATCAACACTGCCTCGGTCGTCGCCGTCGATCCGTCGTACATCGACGCGTTGGCCACTTCCTGCCCGGTGAGCTGGCACATCAGCGTCTGAAACTCAAAAATTGCCTGCAAAGTACCCTGTGTGATCTCCGCTTGATAGGGAGTGTAGGAAGTCAGAAACTCACCGCGCTGGATGATCGCGTCCGTCACCACCGACCGCAAATGGTTGTAAACGCCCGCGCCAAGAAAACTTGTATACCCGTTCGAATTCTCCGCCGCGCGATCCTTGAAGTATTGAATGACTTCCGCTTCCGAATACGGTCCCGGAATCTTCAAAGCCTCGCGCAGCCGAAAGCGTTCCGGAATACTGGAAAACAATTCTTCGATGGATTTTACGCCGATCGCGGCAAGCATCTCCTGCCGCTCTGCAGGGCTCTTCGGGAGGTAGCGCATCAGGCCGAGGCTTCCTGACCTTTGGCCGCGATATAGGCTTCGTAGGCCGCCGCGTCCATCAACGCGCTGAGCTCCGCCGCGTTCGTCAAGCGCACTTTGATCAGCCATGCCGCGCCGTGTGGATCGGTGTTCAGCTTCTCAGGGGTGTTGTGAAGTTCGCCGTTGGCTTCGATCACTTCACCGGCCGCGGGTGCATAAATCTCGCTGACGGCTTTTACCGATTCCACCGTGCCAAACGATTTTCCCGTTTCGATTTTTGCCCCCGGCTTGGGCAACTCGACAAAGACCACGTCGCCCAGCTCATGCTGCGCGTAGTCCGTAATCCCGATCGTCGCCAGCCCGCCTTCGACATTCACCCACTCATGTTCCTTCGTATAGCGCCGGTCTTTGGGGTAACTCATCTCAATCTCCTTCGATCCTTTGTGCGTTAGTTCTTTCGCGCGCCTGCATCTTCCAAAGCTTTCTGTAAATCCTGGTGTTCGGCAAGCACTTCGGCCATCGCCTGTCGGCCCGCCTGTTCTCCAAATTTGGCACCCACCGCTTGGCACTCCATCATGACTTGGGTCAGCTTGGAAAGCGCTTTCTTGCCGGCTGGCGTCTCGTAAAACTTTGTTAGTCCCTCGATGTCCTCTATTGAAAAATACTTATCGTAAATCGGAATGATCAGCTCCACTATGTCGTCTACTTTCATTTTTTGGCTAAATCTTTCAACAAAGAGATTAATCAACTTCTCTTGATATTCCCCCGGCGGGAGCATCCTCTTCATGGTGGGTCTTACGGTCTCAATTGAGCCCCCCAACATTTGTTGCATACTCTCTCTTATCCCGGAAGCTTCGAACAGCTTCCGGATCGCCGATTCTTTCTCGGGGCTTACACCCGTTGTCGGTTTTGCTGCCGTATCCTGAACACTGTGGGCACTCTTTTCCTCAGTGGTTGCCGTTTGCTTGTTTTGTGGTTGTTTCTGTCGAGCCGCGGTGGTCGTCCCCGTTTGCGCATGCGCCGCGTTCTGAGCAAGCGCAAGCGGGGCGCCGCATAACAAAATTAGGAAGCCAAAAAGTCTCACAGGATCCTCTTAAGACGCAACAGTTTGCTTCTTTGGTCGCTTGTAAAAAGGCGTCGCGACTACTCGCGCCTTGCACTTCTGCCCGCGAATTTCCACGTACAAAATTGTGCCTTCCGTTCCAATGTGCGGCGGCAAGTACGCCCGCGCAATATTTTTTCCAAGCGTCGGCGAAGGAGATCCACTGGTCACCACGCCAATGGCATTGCCCGCTTCGTCGCAGCAGCAATACTCGTCGCGCGCAATGCCCCGGTCAATCATCTCGATTCCAACAAGCGTGCGCTTCAACCCTTCTGCTCGTGCCTGCTCCAGTGCCGCTCGCCCCACAAAATCGCCCTTCTCCATTTTGCAGTAACGATCCAGCCCCGCTTCCCACACATTGATCTTGTCGCTGATCTCGTGCCCGTACAGTGCCATCTTCGATTCCAGCCGCAGCGTATTTCGGCATCCCAGTCCGCAGGGAACGATCGCAAATTCGCGTCCTGCTTCCGTCACTTGGTTCCAAACCATTTCGCTGGTTGCTATATCCGACGGCACGTAAATCTCAAATCCATCCTCGCCTGTATATCCCGTGCGCGCGATCAGCGTGTTCTTCAGTCCGCAGACCGTTCCGTGCGTGAACCAGTAATTCTTGACCGCATCCAGGTTCGCATCCGTCAGTTTCTTCATTACCTCGATGGCGCGCGGTCCCTGAATCGCCAATTGCGTGTAAGCGTCGCTCAATTCCTCCACGACGCAATCGAAGCCCTTCGTGTTCTCGCGCACCCAGCTGATGTCTTTCTCGCGCGTTCCGGCGTTGATCACCAGCAGAAAATCATCTTCGCCAAGCCGGTGCACGATCACGTCATCCACAAACGTGCCTTCCGGATATAGCATCGCTGAATA
>JBGPDI010000096.1:0-18446 GCA_041482215.1 Candidatus Acidiferrum sp.
ACCAGCCTCGAACGCGCTTTCGAGAGGAAGCTCTCGACGAACTGGCTCGTTCGATTCAGGCCAGCGGCATTATCCAGCCTTTGGTTGTGCGGCCAATCGGATCTCGCTTTCAGCTAATTGCAGGAGAGCGAAGGTGGCGCGCTGCACAACGCGCAGGATTGGGCAAAGTGTCGGTCATCGTCCGTCAGGTTCCCGACGAGATCGCGCTCGAAATGACGCTGGTTGAGAACATCCAGCGTGAAGATCTAAACGCCATTGAGGCTGCGCGAGCGTTCGAACGCTTGATGGATGAGTTTCAGTTGACGCAGGAAGCCGTTGCAGAACGAACCGGAAAGGATCGCGCGACGGTAGCGAATGCGATTCGCCTCCTAAAGCTCGAACCGACAATTCAGGATTGGATTAAAGAAGGGAAGCTAACCGCGGGGCATGGCCGCGCATTGTTGGCAGTTCCGGATTCGCAGCTGAGGATGCGCTACGCGCAGAGGGCTGCCCGCGGTGGATTAACTGTCCGCCAGATCGAACGGCTTGCCTCCCGGCGATCGCGCGGCGCTCACGCGGCTGCAGACGTCCATCTGGACGCCAACATCCGTTCGGCTTTGGATGAGCTTCAACGTCACCTCGGTACGAAGGTGCTGCTCCACCAAAAAACAAAAATCCGTCCGGGACAGCTCGTACTCGAATTTTACGACGAGGCACAGCTGATGGGCCTTTACGATCGTTTGATGAAATAGCCTCCCGAGCTTCGCAAATCGCGCACTGCCCGTTCGTCCAGTCGATTCATTCGACAACACACTTGTTCAGTTGCGTTGACTTATATGTGTGCGCAGCTAAAGTGGATTAGTCACTATTTGGGGGAAATGATATGGCGTGGAAGTGGCCTGCTAGCGCAAAGAATGGCACGAGTGAGGAGTGGACAGGCTTCATTGACCAGGGCGTAACGCTCGAAGGCACGCTAACGGTCAAGGGGACTTTTCGCATTGACGGGAATGTAAAGGGCAATATCATTTCGGAACAGACTGTGGTTCTCGGCGAAGGCGCGAAGGTTGAGGGGCAGATCGAAGGCAATCGCGTTGTGATCTCCGGCAGATTTGATGGAGTCATTTTCGCCAAGGGTCGCGTAGAGATTGAAGCAAAGGGCGTGGTAACGGGAGAAGTTCATTCTCCGTGCATGGTTATTGACCCGGGCGGGATTTTTGATGGTCGTTGCCATATGCTGGGATCTTCAGAGACAGCTTCAACAGTGACTATACCGATTCGTGCCGTTGGTAATGGCTAGGATTGATCTCGCTTGCGTCTAGGTATTTCTGCACCTCAACGCTCCACAATTAAAGAATATCTCCATCAGCTGTGCGCACGTTCTAGAAATAATCCGATGACTTGCAATTGGTTTAGGATTTTGTGGTCGTTGCGTAAGGACTGACCAACACTTTCTCCGCATTCTGAATACCCGCCTGGATGTTTGAGTCCCAATCGGCGTGGGGCACGGTAGAGGCTTTTGCAGCATTGTAAAACCGTAGAGCGTCAGAAGGACGATTGAGTTGCTTCAGGGCGAGGCGCCCGGCGGAGAGCAGCGCCAGGAGCGATGGCCGCTCGCTGGGAAATGCCTTAGCCAGGTGCTCGTACTCGGTCATGGCTTGCTCGTAGTGCTGACGGCCTTCCACAATGCGGCAGAGCTCCAGCCAAATCGCGGCGGGCATACGATTTCCGCCGGCATTGGAATACTCCTGGAAATCCTGCCAAGCAGCCTCGGAGTCTTGTGCTTTGAGGTGCAATTGGCAAAGCTTGATGGTGGTATCGAGATAGGCTGGGACATCGTTCTTGCGCCAGTATAATTGGCGCAAGAGTGCATAGGCGTCCGCTGCGTCGGGCTTCGTGGCGACGTGCTTTTTGAGAACCGCAATCCCCTCGTCAAACTTCCCTTTCTCCAAAAACTCAGTACCCTGGACAACAGCGGGATCCGCGGTCCAACCGATCTTGTCCTCGATGACTGCGTTGGCTTGGTGTTCCAGTCCGGTCTTCTGAATGAGCAGAGCTGCCACCACTCCGAAGAGGAAACCCCCGACGTGCGCCCAATGCGCGACGGCCGAAATCTGCCCGAACAGAGTGCCATAGAACACCTCGGAGAGAAGCCAAATGGGGAGCAACCAATAAGCGTAGGCCTTGAAGCGAATTCGAAAGATCAACATGTACCAAAGCATTTCAATTTTTAGTTTTGGAAATCGGACGAGGAACCCACCCATTAGAGCAGCAACTGCACCCGATGCGCCTAGAGCTGGAATGATGCTTCCGGGATAAAAGAGCGTATGAAAGATGGAGGCTACGATGCCGGCAAGCAAATAGAAGATTGGATAGATAACGCGACCCCAGCGATCTTCAAGAACAAAACCGGCGAGCCAGAGAAACCACATGTTACCGATGATGTGGAGCCAACCGGTATGAAGGAACATAGAGGTTATGTAAGCAGTAAATGTGGCGTGTGCGGGAACGAAGGCGTAATTCGCTAGAATGGAACTCTTCTGCTGTTGAGCGTATTGCTCACCAAGGGAATCCATTTCCGATTGAAGTTCCCGCGAATCCTCGGACGAACGGATCCTTTCGTCCCATTCGTCCTCGTAAGGTCGCTTTGGAGAGGCTAGCTGCTTCCAGGCTTGCTCGGGAATTCTTTTTTGCACTTCTTTGATGAGTGCCTGAACGTCGTTGGTCGTGTCCAATTCCGGGTGCATAGCGGCCAAGAGGATGAGGTGGGCTCGAACTATGCCGCGCGCGGGATCCCGACTCTCGTCCATGATCTTCCAGTGGGTGCCGAAGAAGACGATGAAATTCAAGGCGATAAGGGTAAACGTGACGACAGGCCAGCGACGGCCCTCCATTTGTTCGTGTTTGAGAGGGATGAGCACGGCAAAACCCTTTCTTGCTAAGAAATCCAGGGAAGCGTTTGAACGAGTATGGAAGAGGAGAATTGAGGGTGTAACTGGCCTGACGGACAGGTTAGACGAATTGATAAATGCCGCACTCCTCGCAGAAGGAACAAGCTGGGCCGAAGCGCGGCCGGGTTGACACGTCCAACAGGGGCGACTATCGTTCGAACGAGTTGTCGAAGAGGATTGCGGATGAAGATTCTGGTGATAGGCGGCGGTGGACGCGAACACGCGCTGGTTTGGAAACTAAGGGAGAGCTCGCGCGTTGATAAAATATGGTGTGCGCCCGGTAATGGTGGCATCGCAGCGGATGCGGAATGCGTGGCCATTGACGCGGGCGATGTTGCGGGGATTGTGGCGTTCGCTGAAAGAAATCTACCGGATCTGACGATCGTGGGACCGGAACTTCCGCTGGTGAACGGACTGACCGATGCATTTCGACAGCGAAATTGGGCCATTGTCGGGCCTTCGCAACAAACGGCGCAGCTCGAGGGAAGCAAAATTTTCGCGAAAGAATTTCTGGTGCGGCACAACATTCCGACGGCGAACATGTACGGGACTTTTAATTCTTCCGCAGATGTTTACGGTGCGCTGAAATCGGTGCGGTGGCCGGTGGTGATCAAGGCGGACGGATTGTGTGCCGGTAAAGGAGTTTTTCTGGCGCCGGATTTCGCGTCCGCGAAGGATTTTGTCGAACGCGTCATGGACAAGAACGAACTCGGACCGGGCGGAAAGCGAATTCTTCTGGAAGAAACACTCGAGGGCGAAGAGCTAACGTTCATCATTCTCACGGATGGAGAACGGTACGCGCCGCTGGTACCGACACGCGATCACAAGCGTGTTTTCGACGGAAACCAAGGGCCAAACACCGGTGGCATGGGGGCGTACTCGGCCGATGAACTGCTTCCGGATGGACTCCGTGAGACCGTAATTACAACGATTGTGGAGCCGACGCTACGCGGGCTCGCTGCAGACGGCATTCGTTATCAAGGTTTTCTGTATTTCGGTCTGATGCTAACGAGCGCAGGGCCCAAGGTGTTGGAATTCAACTGTCGTCTCGGAGACCCCGAAACCCAGGCGATTGTAGCGCGGATGGATTTTGATCTGGCTGAAGTGCTGGGAGATGTCGCCGGGGGAAAGCTAGACCCATCGAAATTGCGCTGGAAGCCTGGGGCGAGTGCCTGCGTTGTGTTGACGTCCGGCGGGTACCCGGGAAAGTTTGAGAATGGCAAGCAAATCGAAGGCCTAACCGCTTCGGAACAAGATACCGGTGCAAGGGTATTGCACGCCGGAACGAAACTCTCTGGACAAACTGTGGTTACAAATGGAGGCCGAGTTCTGGGAATCACGGCAGCAGGCAGTATGCTCGAACTTGCTTTGGCGAAATCTTATGAAGCGGCTGCGAAAATCCATTTTGATGGCATGCACTACCGCAAAGATATCGGGGCGCAGGCCACTCGTTTGAAGGCCGCTGGAGACTAAGCGTATGGCGAAGGTACAGAATTTGTTCCGCGCTCCGAAAAAGCGCTTCCCCATGGAAGAGCTATCCGAAGTCCGCGCCTTAGGTGACACTGGCTTCGAAGGCTGCGTGCATGGGCGGCCCGGGCGCAAACGCCAAATCTTGCTGGTGGATCGCGAAACGCTGGAAGCGATGGACTTGAAGCCGGGAATTATCCGCGAGAACATCACAACCGACGGCCTGAATGTAAATAGCCTGCCGATTGGCCAACGACTCCGCGTAGGCGAAGCCCGCTTGGAAGTGAGTGCGGTATGCACCCCGTGCGATCTGATGGAGGCAATCCGGCCGGGACTTCGTAGGGAACTCTGGGGGCGCCGGGGAATGCTGTGCCGGGTGTTGGAGGGCGGAGTAATCCGCCGCGGGGACAACATCGAAAAACTTTCCTGACCATCATTTTCCAGACAATCAGGGCTTGGGGGGGCGGCGCAGTGTAGGTGCATCCGGTGGCCGGCTTTTGTCTTCTTGCACTTTCTCGATGGGCTCGTCGGGCGGGAGCACCCACTCGAAGCCATGCGCTTCTCCAAATGTGCCGAGTACGAACTTGGCCCCATCGGCGATCTGGGGTAGTACCGCGCGCATAAAATCAATGGAATCCAAAGCAACAGCTTTTTGTGCCGAGCCACCACGAATATTTTCGAGCACCTTTTCGAAGCGGGGCTGGGAAGCGAGCGGAGAGATACGCGGATCGTTGCCCTGGATCATTTGAGCCAGTGTTGGGCCTTTAGTGTCCGGTGGGTAGCGGCTCTCGACGATGGTACGCGGCGCTTTTTTCTCCGGTGGATAGATCTGAGTGAAGCGCGGACGCAAGATGCGTGTCTGCCAATAATCACCGCGCGTGGCGATTTGCTGCTGCTCGATACGATACTCGACGACCCAGACTTCCGGGCCATAGTCGTTCGGTGCGTAACCGATCATCACGATCTGGAAAATCGGTTCATCGGCGGCAAAATCCAGTTTGTGGTGCAGCTGAGAGACCAGGGGACGGAGCTTTTCGAGGAATGCGATACCGAGAGTCTCCAAATCTTTCTCGGCACCATCTGGGGACGGTTCGTAGTGCGTGTCGGCCCGCGCGACACGCTGAAAGTCGCGGTCCAGCCGAAAGGGCTTGGGGTCAGCGGGAATACGCCATTCCGAGGCTCCGAAAAGCACCCCGACATGCGTGGAGTCGAGCTCCATCACGCGAGGAGGAATGGAGTTTTTCTCAACGGGCTGATTGATTGCGGCAAAAATGATGGTTTCGCGCGCGACATGAACAATAACTCGGCCACCGGCGAGATTGGCAACGATTTCATCCTCGTGTTCTTGAGCGACGACAGGAATGGCAGCGACGGCAAAGAAAAATAGCAACAAAACCGGCAGATTCCAGCGAAGAAAAAACTTGCCAGGCGGAACGCGAATTAGGAATCGGCATTGCATTATTTTTGCGCTGGCGCAGCTGCTGCTGACCTTGCCTTGGCAAGCATTGTATCCAAGGCGCTACGATCGAATTGCCGGCCGCCGTAGATCACAGCAAGAATCTTACGGGTATTTGCGATATTTTCCATCGGATTCGCGTCCAGGAGAACAAGGTCCGCGGTTTTTCCCACTTCGATCGTTCCAAAATCCTTCTCGCGGCCCAGGAATTGAGCGGCGCCGCGGGTGGCGGCCTGAATGGCTTCGAGCGGAGTGAACCCAGCTCGAACAAACTCCTCCAGTTCGCGATGCAGACTGTCGCCGGGAAATACAAAAGGATCGAGGGAGTCCGACCCGACGAGAAGAGAGACACCAGCCTGATGCATTTCGCCGGTGAGCTTCCAGTCGTTTGAAGATTGGCGTTGCATCCACGCGGCGCGGGCAATTGAAGACTTGTCGCTGATGGAAGCGCGCCACTCCTTCGCCACGTCTGGCGGAACAAATGCGAGGCCTACATCATTGGGATCCCAAGTCTGGGGATGTGAACTGATGTCGAGCGAAGCAAGGGTGGGTGTGAGCCAAGTGTGATTTTTCTTGAGAGTTTGCCAAAGTGCGGCAGCCTTTTCCGGGCTGTAACTTGCTTCCGCGTCGTGGGTCACTTTTTCCTGAGCTGCATAGTCTCTGGCTTTCTGCGCATCGGCTAGGTTTTTTCGAGGCTCGGCTTGCTGCGTTGAGAGCGAAAGCGAAAAAGAACTGTAGAAGAGATGTTCGATGCTGTGCATGCCCGCGTTGGAGGCTTCAGCAGCATCAACATCTAGTGGAAGATGCCCCACGAATGAAATTCCAAGTTTGCGGGATTCGTCGGCAACGGCGAAGAAGGCGTCGCGCGAGGGGAGCGAAATGATTTTGATAAAGTCCGCACCGCGCTGTTTCAATTCGCGGACGGCAGCGCGCGCTTCGTCAGCGTTTGCGACGGGAAGCTGCTCCGGTGATTTCTTGCCGCGACCCGCGAGCCAGGGACCGGAAGCCACGATGTGCGGGCCGATAAGGCCTCCTGATTCTATGTCGTGTTTCCAAGCGAGAAGTGTCTCCAAATCGCCGCCCATATCGCGGATGCCAGTGACGCCGTTGGCAAGCAAGAGCGGGAGCAGGACATCCTTGCTCCAGGCAGGGTCGGCGCTCACGCCGGCGATGTGCACGTGCATGTCCCACAAACCGGGAATCAAGAATTTCCCGCGACCGTCAATCACGTGGGCGGTTTTTTCGATTTTGATTTGGCCAGCAGGACCGATGGCGGTGATCCGGTCGCCCACAATGACCACTGTTTGATCCAGCTGAGGAGCGCGTCCAGTCCCATCAATCACTGTGACATGCTGCAGGACGAGGCCAACGCCAGGTTCAGCAGCAGAAACCAAGGGGAAAATCGAGATTAGAAAGAAGAATCTTGCAAAGAACTTCACGCCTCACGACCGATCCGGGCAACCGAAGATCACTGCCCTGACACTATCACACCAAAGAGAGACGGGCGGGAGTGTAGTGTCGTGAGCGCGGCACGAAACCTTACTTGACGAGGCAATTGGCTTCGCGTAGCTATACAGCATCCACTGTTTGCAGGTGATTTGGCAGGGCTATGCGGCGGCGCGCGAACTGGCTCAGATGCAACAAGCGGCGTAGCCGGGATTGTCGCAACCGAATCTCCCCTGAACATGGCTACTAACATTCGCGGTATCGAAGGAATGAAGCACGGCGAGCTGGACTTCGAACTCCAGCGCGGGGCAAAGTTTGTGATCTTTCAATATTGCGTTTCCGCGGTCGTCATCACGTTCCGCAGGCCTACGGACATTTATTTTTTAAGGCAGGGTGAAAATCCGTTGGTGAAAGGGCTGCCGTTTACGTTGCTGTCGCTGGTTGCCGGGTGGTGGGGCATCCCTTGGGGGCCGATTTACACCATTCAATCGGTTTACAATAATTCGCGCGGCGGCAAGGACGTTACGCAGGCGGTGGTCAATTCGCTACGTGCGCAAGCGGTGCCGGCACAGGCGCCTTCCGCGATTCCTCCCCAGAACTGAGCCCCTGTGGTTCCGCGCAGCCGCTAAATCCAGTAGACTAGAAGCGGCAATTCATCGATGGCGGACAAAGTATGGGACTCAGAAAACCAAAAAGCATCAAGCATAATGGAAAGTCGCTCGCGGACATCCTGCAGGCGCACCTGCTCTTTTTCAGCGGCAAAGATGGCGGAACACGCGCGGACCTGACTGGCGCGGACCTTTCGAACGCAGACTTGAGCGGAGCGAACCTGAGCGGCACAATTTTGCGTAACGCAAACCTGGAAGGCACGGACCTGCGCAAGGCAAAACTTCCCGGCGCCGATCTCTCCGGTGCGAATCTGCGCAAAGCCGATCTTCGCAATACGGACATGACGGAAGCGATTCTTCCGGGCGCGGACTTAACCGAAGCGCAAGCCAGCGGCGTGGAATTCTTTCGCTGCGATCTTTCGAACGCGAATTTCCAGCGCGCACATTTGCGCAATGTTAATTTGCGGCTCGCTAATGTGAACGGCGCCAAATTTTCTGGTGCGGACATGGGCGTGGCGATTCTGCGCGAAACAGATTTGACCGGCGCGGACCTTTCCGGCGTGGACCTCACCACCACGTTGATGCCAAAGGGTTATGCGGCAGCTCAGGCGGCAAAGAAAGGCGCCTGAGTTCGAGGACGCTAGATTTGCTCCGCCCTGGATAGCAATCCGCGTTTTGGCGTGGTAGCCTCACGCGGAAGAAAAACCCTTCGTAAGTCCTGTGGCCACCCCCGTCACCCAACTCGACCGCTCAACCGCGCGCGAACGCGTGATGCAAGAAATCCGGGGACTGCTCGATGAGCTGGGCAGCCAGGGCGCGCTGCCGATGCTTAATCCCAATTCACAGCTCGACCGCGACTTGGGACTTGGCAGCCTGGAGCGCGTGGAACTACTCGCGCGTCTGGAAACGGCATTCGAAATCCGTTTGCCGGACCGCGTCGCTGCGGAAGCCAATACGCCGGACGATTTGGCACGCGCGATTTTGGCCGCTCCGGGAACAAACTTGGATGACGTGGAATCCGGCTCGGCTCTGCATGCTTCCGTGACGATTCAAAAGCTTCACCGCGAAGCAGCAGACACAGGCGTTTTTTCAGCCGAGACTCTAATCGATGTACTGCGGCATCGCGCGGTCCACAATGCCGAGCGCGCGCACCTGCTGATCACCGAAGATGCCGATGAAGGGGAACGCAGCTTCACACTGACATTCGGCGAGCTCTACGCCGCCGCACAACGGTGCGCCGCAGAGTTGGCACGGCGTGGCGTGCCCGCAGGCGGACGCGTGGCGCTAATGCTACCGACTTCTCGCGCGTTTTTCGTATCGTACGCAGGGATTCTGCTTGCTGGAGCGATCCCCGTTCCGATTTACCCGCCTTTTCGCGCGGACCGCATTGAGGAATACGCGGCGCGGCAATCAGCGATTCTGAACAATGCGGAAGTTTGCCTGCTGTTGACGTTTCGCCGCGCGGAAGCCGTTGCGAAATTGCTGCGCCCTCGCGTGAGATCGCTCACCGGTGTCGTGGACGCGGAGAAATTGCTCGATGCGGCGGACAAAGCTCCACCACCTTCACCCGGCGCGTTACCGCTGCACCTCTCCGGCAGCCGCGCACGCAAGGGTAGTGACATCGCGCTGCTCCAGTACACATCCGGTTCCACGGGCGATCCCAAAGGCGTTACGCTCACCCATGCCAACTTGCTCGCCAACATACGAGCGATGGGAGAAGCGGTGCAGATCGGCCCGGACGATGTTGGCATCAGTTGGCTGCCGCTATATCACGACATGGGGCTGATTGGGGCTTGGCTGACGTTGCTGCATTTCGGCACGCCGCTCGTGGTGATGTCGCCGCTGGCTTTTTTGACGCGGCCGGAGCGCTGGCTGCAAGCGTTTCACAAACATCGCGGAACAATTTCGGCCGCACCAAATTTTGCTTACGAACTTTGCGTGCGCAAGATCGCCGACAAAGATATCAAAGGGGTCGATCTCAGTTCATGGCGCGCGGCGTTGAATGGCGCGGAACCGGTGAACCCGGAGACGCTCGAGCGCTTCGCGGATCGTTTCGCAAGCTACGGATTTCGCCGCGAAGCACAGCTTCCCGTCTACGGCTTGGCGGAATCTTCGCTAGCGGTTACCGTGCCGCCACTGAATCGCGGACCACTGGTGGATCGCGTGGAACGAGAGACATTTACGGCACACGGACGCGCGGTGCCCGCAGCTGCGGAGGATGAGACGGCAATTTCATTTGTTTCTTCCGGACGATCGCTGCCACAGCATGAAGTCTGCATCGTGGATGATAGCGGTAACGAAGTTCCGGACCGCACGGAAGGATTCCTGTGGTTTCGCGGGCCTTCGGCGACCGCCGGCTACTACCGCAATCCCGAGGCAACTGAAGCGCTGCTTCCGCGCGGCCCAGCGAGTCAACCAGGAGAATTTGCTTGGGTGAACTCCGGGGACCGTGCGTATCGCGCGGACGAGGAATTCTTCGTCACCGGACGCGTGAAGGACATCATCATCAAGGGCGGGCGTAATTTATATCCGCACGAAGTCGAGGAACTTGCCGCGCGCGTCGACGGCATTCGAAAGGGATGCATCGTTGCGTTTGGATTGAAAGACAAAACATCTGGCACGGAGAAACTAGTGGTTGTCGCGGAAACACGCGAACGCGACGCCGCACCGCGCGCTGCTCTCGCCTCCGCAGTGATTGATTCCATCTCACGCGGATTGGGCCTCCCACCAGATCGTGTGGAGCTAATTCCGCCGGGCAGCATCCCAAAAACGTCCAGCGGAAAATTGCGCCGCGAGGAAACCAAACAGCTTTATCTTGCGGGAACTCTTTCCGCGTCCCGCGCCCCAGCCTGGCTGCAAATCGCCCGCCTGGGAACGGGTAGCGCCACGCGCAATGCTGGACACCGGATTCTTGCCGGACTAAAGCGCGGCCTTGAAATCCTCTACGGCCTGTATTTCGCAGCAATGTTTTTACTTTGGATTGTTCCCGCATGGGTAATAGTGCAATTCATCACGGATCACAAAAAAGCGGGGCGTTTCACCTCTTCGGCTCTCAAGATTCTTTTCGCGGTCGTAGGCTGCCATGTGCGCGTCGTCGGCAAAGAGCACATGGAAACGCCTGGCGCAAAAATCTACGCATCGAATCACACAAGTTATTTTGACGTGCTGCCGCTGATGCTCGGCTTGGGTGTTCCCTACCGCTTCATCTCGAAAATGGAAGTTGGCCGAATGCCTTTCATCGGCACTTTCCTGGATCGCATGGGGCATCTCAAGTTTGACCGCACGGCGCCCGAATCACGCTTGCGCCAAGCGCAGGAGATGGAAGAGTTCTTGCGCAAGGGCGATTCTGTTTTTGTTTTTCCGGAAGGCACCTTCACCGGAGAAGATGGCGTGCGCCCGTTTCAGCTTGGCGCTTTCAAAGCGGCGGTGGCCACCGGTGCGCCGATCATCCCTGTGTCTCTCGCCGGCACTCGAAAGTTTCTCAGAGAGGGCACTTACCTGCCTCGGCCGACGAGCGTCACTATTACGCTTTCTCCTCCGATCTATCCAAGCACTGCCGCCAATACGAAGGAATCTACTGAGTCCTCCGACTGGCATGAGCTGATTCGCCTGCGCGACGCTACCCGCGATGCGATTGTGCGTCACGCCGGAGAGCCAAGGCTGTAGATTTCGTTCCGTCTTCCTCAACTCTTAGGCAGTGCAAAAATCACCACCTGTGCTGCCGGGTTACAAATCTACACACAAAATATTTCAAGCCGTTTACAACTTCACTCCGCAAGGCCGCATCTTTATGGAAAGACAAAATAGAGTGATGCGGATGGCTGCCTTCCTGCCTGAGGCACACCGCGAAACGCGCGGCCGCGCCTGGATCCTGCGGCCTGCGCAGAAAAATAAATTCAAAGGAGGGTTTATGAAGTGGAAGCTACTGGTGTCTTTATTGGCTGTACTTTCGTTTTTCGGCGCGGCTGCCCATGCGCAGGACGTACCGAAGGTGGATATCTTCGCGGGCTACTCTTATGTCCGCGATAATCCCAGTATGTCAGGTGTAAACAGCTTTAGCCTGAACGGCGGAAGCGCGTCTATCGCCTACAACGTGAAGAGCTGGGTCAGCGGCGTCGCCGATTTTGGCGCTTATCACAATGGCGACATCCTTGGCACCGGCACCGACGGAACACTCTCGACCTATCTCTTCGGGCCGCGCGTTTCCTATCGTCACTACAGCCGCATCACGCCGTTCGGTGAAGTGCTCTTCGGCGTGGCACATGCAGGCGCAAGCATCGCTGGTACCAGCGGGTCGGACAATGCTTTCGCAATGTCTCTTGGCGGGGGGGTGGACTACAAGCTCACCGATCGCTTCGCGATTCGCCCGATCAAAGTGGATTACCTGATGACCCGCTTCTCGGAAACAGGAATTGGGAATCAGACACAAAACAATCTCCGCGTCTCCACCGGAATCGTTTTCCGGTTTTAGCGCGGACCACTAGATCGGTTGCCCGGTGCACTGCAGAGGGGCCGTGCTCAAGGCAGAGCCGGCCCCTCGCACCGTTTGCACTCCCTATGGGGGTGAGCAATCGCAGCGTTAGTGCTGTAGGGTGTACACGACGGTGATGTAGGTATCCACTTCCATAGCCACGCCATTGAGGTATGTCGGTTTGTAGTGCCATGTTGAACGGCATCCAGTGCCGATCGCAGAAACAACGGGTCACCCGAGACCACTTGCACTGATTGAATGCTGCCGTCAGTACCGATAGTAGCGCGCAATTCCACGCGCCCTTCGCAGCGGGTCTGTTTCGCAATCGCCGGATATTCGGGTTCTACTCGGTGTTGCAGCATGGCGGGATCAAGATGCGTAATGTGCAGGATGCGGGGCAGGTTGGCTCTTGTCTCGATTTGAGGATTCACGGGCCCACGTTGCCTCGGGTCGGACAAAGGAATTGGTCCGTCCGGCGCACCCGGAATATTCGGCTCAAAGCCCTCGATTGGAGCCTCGGCCGTTTCAATTGCGGCGGGGTCATGCGTAACGATTGTGTGCGGTATCCTAGGCGGCTGGCAAAACCGACACAAATTCGGGCGCTGGCGCTGACGAGACGCATCGGAATGATGTGACACATTGCGTTCCGCCTTGCCCAAGAGCGGCACAAGAAATAGCGTTGCGAGTACTGCACTCTGCAAAAGAATGGAAATGGCCAGCGCGCGACGGTGGACGCGGCGTGCTCCGCGGCGTTGCTCCGTATCACCTTCCACAAGGCAACTGCGTAAAGATCCAATGCTCTCTTCAAGGATTTCTGCCGAAACTTTTTTGGGCTCGGGCGACATCACACACCTCCACATTTTTTCCTGCGACTATCCACCGCTCCACGTTCTCGTGGAACGGAAAATCGGAAATTTTGCGGCACCGATTTCCTGGGGGTTGCTCTAGATCTCCAGGAGACCGGTGCCGCGCTCGCAGGGATGTGAGGTTGCGCGCGTCCTCACTTCGTTGGACACCCAGGCCTAGGCACAAGTTCCCATTGACCCCGGGTATGAGTGGTTCTTTCAACTGGGGAAAGACTCTTTTTGGCTCGTGATGTGCCAGTAAACCACTCTTAATGAATAAGTTACAGAGACCGTATCCGAGTGTCATCCTGACGCATCTTATTCCCCGTGGACGTGGATCTAAGGAGGTTGACCCCTATGGACCGGCGTAATCTCGAAACTGTAGGTGTGCGCCGCACCGGCTGGGCCGCTCTGGACCGCGATCCGCAGCAGGACACGGTGGAATTCATCTGTCCGCACTGCGGCGCGCGAGACAAGAAAAATGCCCGGCGTGAGCGTGCGCTATATCATTTCACGGATGGTTTTTTGCAGGATTTGCAGGGCGAAGTGACGCAATGTCACGGCTGCAAACAATACTTGCGCGTGGTTCCCATCGTGATGTTGCACGATCAAGATGAGACCCGCCGCTTCGAAGCTGTTTTTTCCGATGAACAGCTAGTGAATTCGAACTAACGTTTTCGCGATACAAAACAAAAACGGAGCGCTCCGATTTAATCAGGCGTCCCGTTTTTGTTTTTCCTCGACAAATTTCTGCGGCGCGTGTGTCGCGCTAGCGTTTACTTAGCGGTTGCGCCAGCAATGGAAGCGCGCGTCCCAATAGCGGTGCCGGGCAATCACGATGCGTTCCCGATGACCGTAGAAACGCGGACCATAGAATCCGCCTCGCACAATCATACGTGGGCGTTCAACGACTACCATAGCGGCTGAAGCGTTGGAGGCGCCGAAAAAGCTCATAAAACCTCCAAGTACGACTGCCGCCAAAACTGCTTTGCGGCAAATTGACTTCAACACTTGAAATTTCACTCGCATAGGAACCTCCCAGGTTCGCTCCGAATCTTTCCGGAATTGCGTCCTGTACTGGAAACACGGTTTGAAGAAGAATGTCGTGGAGGTGCAGCGAAAATCCTTTGAAAAAATAAAAAGCGCCCCGAATGAATCGGGGCGCTGTAGAAAAAAACATTCAGGAATTAGTGGCGGTCGTGATCGTGGTCATCCCAGTCGTGATCGCTGTGCCAGCGATGACCATCTTCATCCCACCACCGATGGTTCTCACGCCAGCAACGTTCACGCGCTTCGCGCAACTCGCGCCGCGCATTGTCCGCCTGCCTGCTTTCCCAGCCGTGATGCTCCACGGCCTCGTGTAGTCTGTGATCCGCCTTGAAGATGCGATGCTGGCAAGCATCGTAGCTTTCAGCAGCTGCCTGGGGTGCACCTGCAAATGCCAACATTCCCAGAAACGCCGCTGAAATCAGCAAGGTCCTTCCCAGAAACTTCTTCTCTCCTACGTGAAGCGTCATAGTCTCTCCATCCTCCGCGTTTTCCCCGACTGGGATGGGGTTCGGTCCTAGGGTATAGAACACTGTAACGGTGGAAATGTAGCAAGAACGGGTCCACACTGTAACCACATACAAATAAATAACTTAGCGTTAATGATAGTTCAGTAGGCCTGTAAAAAAGGGTCGAGATCCATGTGGTGTTTTTCAAGTCCTGCGCGGATGTGATCGAAGGCCTCATCCACGGTGTCGGCAAATTGCAGCATCTTGTATTCGTTCTCGTTAATGGTCCCCCAGCGCACCATGGCCTTCCAATTCAAGACTTCGTCCCAATACTTGCGGCCGTAAATGAGAATGATGTTCTTTTGCGCTAGCTTACCGGTTTGCAGCAGCGTCAGCATTTCCCATAGTTCGTCCATGGTCCCGAAACCGCCGGGAAAAACGATCAGCGCTTTGGCGATCTGCGCGAACCACAGTTTGCGCATGAAAAAGTATTTGAAATTGAAGCTCAGCTCCGGGCTGATGTAGGCATTCGCGAATTGCTCGTGCGGCAGCTCGATCGAAAGGCCAACGGATTTTCCGCCGGCTTCGTATGCCCCGCGGTTCGCCGCTTCCATGATGCCCGGCCCGCCACCGGAGCAAACCACAAAGCGCCGAGGCCGTGGTCCCAGCGTGAGCGACCAGGTGGTCAGTTTATGCGAAAGCTGCCGCGCCTCTTCGTAATAGCGCGACATTTCCAGCAAGCTCTTCGCGTGACGCACATCCGCGCGGTGCTTGGCCTTCTTAGGCGCGGACATTTTGGAGGTTTTCTCTTTTTTCAGTCGCGTGATGCGCGCCTGCGCGGTCTCGTGCGATTCGATGCGCGCCGAACCGAACATGACGACGGTGTCGCCGATTCCCTCCCTCTTGAGCTGCACCAGCGGATGAATGTATTCGCCCAGGATGCGGATCGGCCGCGCCGGTATACTGTTCAGAAACTCTTGATCTTCGTGCGGCGCTTTTGGCGCGTGCTGTGGCTTTAGCTTCCTACCGTCGGACATGGGTCTTTTCCTCGTTGAGACGAGCTTTGATTGTAAGAATCGCAGGCGCTCGCGGCAACGTCTTCCGCTGGACATGCGTCGAATCAAGTACACTCCCGTGGCACGGGCATTTAGCCTGTGCGGTCAGGTGCATGAAATGGGACGGATCGCAGCCACATTGATAATGCTTGTGCTGGCGCTGGGCGGGGCTTCAGCACGCGCCCAAGCCCCTTCCGGTCCGCTTCCACCAAAAGTCGGCAACGACGTGCAACAGCCACCGAAACACGTTCAGGCTAGGTTGAAAGTGCAGGTGGCGCTGGTCAATACGCCGGTGACGGTGCGCAACTCCCGCGGCGACATGGTGCACAACCTGGAAGCGGAGAGTTTTAGGATCACCGATAACGGCGTCCCGCAGCAGATTTCCCACTTCGATCTCGGCGGTGATCCCATCTCCATGGTGATCTTGATCGAGAACAGTGCTCGCATCGAACCGCTCCTGCCCGCCGTGCGCAAAACGGGCATTCTCTTCACACAACCGGTGATGGGGCCAACCGGCGAAGCCGCCGTGGTGAGCTTCAACGATTCCATCGACAAGCTGCAGGATTTCACGAGCAACGGCGACCTGATCGAAAACACCATCGGGCATCTGGCCGAGGGCACATCCGGATCGAGGCTCTACGATGCCATGGCCGTCGGCGTGGAGATGCTCTCGGACCGCCCTCAAGCAACCGCGGATAAACCCGGACGCCGCCGCGTGCTGATGATTCTCTCCGAAGCGACGGATGACGGCAGCGAAGTGAAATTGGGCGAAGTGTTACGGAAGGCGCAGCTCGCCAACGTGACCATTTACAGCGTGGGGCTCTCCACCATGCGTGCCGACTTACAGGCTAAACCCAGAGATACGCGCCCGCAGATGACCCCGCCGGGCACCTTTCCGCTGCCGCCTGTGCCTGGCACCGTACAAACGCCTACCAGTGAAGAGAACCGCTACGGCAATATTGACTTGATGGCGCTCGCTGTCTGGGCCGTGAAGAACATACACGATCAAGTGATGGACCACGCGCTGGAGGTCGCCGCCACAGCAACCGGCGGCGAGCACCTCGCCACATTCAAGGATCGCTCCATCCAAAAAGCCATTGATGAAATCGGCGGCGAGCTGCATTCGCAGTACACCATCAGCTACACGCCGACGGGCTCTGACGCGAGCGGCTACCACGAAATTAAAGTGAATGTTGTTGGAAAAGATGCGAAGAATCTGAAGGTTCGCGCCCGCCCGGGCTACTACCTCGCCGTGCCGGAAGGCTGACACGGCAAGCAGCCTTAAACAATCTGCTTCCAGAAAGTGGCTTCTCGCCCAGCGAGAAGCGCGTCTTTGCGGGCGTTCCAGCGGAGAAAATGGGGCGAGTGAGTATGCTCTGTGTGAGCCTCGCGGGTAGCCCAGACTTCGTGCAGCAGGAGTGCGCCGGGCGTGTCAACGGAACGGTGCAGATCGTAGCGCAGGCAGCCATCTTCTTTTCGTGTGGGGCTGACAAGCGCGCGGAGTTCCGCTTCGAGCAGCGTCTCCTGACTTTCGCGCGCGCGCAGAATCACGACTAGCGTAACGGCGTCCTTCTGTAGCTTCTCGTTTCCTTTTGTGTGTGATCGGCGCGAGCTTTTCTTCTTACCCGAACGCCCGGGTGCGGCCCTCTTCGCTTTGCGCTTGGCCATGATGGGCGGGATTGTACTCCAACTAGCCAAAACTGCTAGTGGGTTTATGCGCCCGGCCTGTTTCGCCCATCGGAGGCGAGGGCCTATTTCTCGGCGATCTTTCGGCCGGCGTCCAGACTGTCAAAGTTGAGAATCGTGTTGAGCACCATGGAGTAGGTGCCGCGCGTCTCGCCGCGATAAACCGGATTGATGGAAAAGAGCACGACGTGGCCGCGGCCCGAAGTTGCGTCGACGACAGCAGGATGTTGCGCGATTTCGTCGCCACCTTCGATTAGACCGGAAATGAGTAGATCCTTCTTCTCGGCGTAACGAAAGATCACGCGCGCTCGGTTTGCTTCGGGAATCACGCGGTATCCGTTGCGTTTCTGCTCGTCGGTCACGGGCGGCGCTTCCCAGATCTCGGATGATTGTTCCTCCGGAGCCTCAACGCCGGGGCGGCCCACGGCAAAATCCGGGTCATCCACTGTGCCGCGGCCAGTGGGGCGAGAATGCGATTCGCTGCCTAAGCGGCGGCGTCCGCGTGCTCCGGCGATGCTGCTGAGGGAGAAAATGGGGCCGTTGTCGCAGTAGGCAGAAACCTTTTCGTCGTAGCCATAGGCGATGGGGCTGCCACCGTCCACCAGTCGCGTTCCAACGACGGAGCCGACAATTTTCATACGGTCCGACACGTGTGCGCTGACTCCGGTGACAAGGCCGGCCTCCATCGCAAAACGCGAAGTGTCCGTCGCGGTCAGCAGTACGCCGCCTTTCTCTACAAAAGCTTGTAGCTTCGCAAGGCCACCCCAACCTAGGCCCGGCCTCATGTCCTCCGTCGAATCGTTTTTCCCAACAAGGTTTGGCGTTAAGGGCGTGTTCTGCCACGGCAGCGGATTGCCCCAGGCGGTAGGCATGCCATTGATGATGGCCGTTGGGCCGGGGAAATAGCCGACGGGAGGGAAAAGAATGACGTCGTATTTGGAGTTGAGGTCGTCCATCTTCGCGATCGTCTGCGTGCTGATGTAGTCGTA
>JBGPDI010000097.1:0-17792 GCA_041482215.1 Candidatus Acidiferrum sp.
CCGCGATATCTGCCTTCCATCTGCGCCAGATGCCTCTCGGCAGCTCTGCGAACACTGATGTCGCGAATTGCTGCGGTCACCAGGATGCCCTCGGCGTTTTCCAGCGGGCTCAGCATCATCTCGATGGGAAATTCGCTTCCATCTTTGCGTTGCCCAATGAGCTCAATCCCGGTACCGATTTGCTGGGCCAGAGCCTCGGCCGCGCTGCGTGTTCCGTCCGCGATAAGCCGTTCCGCAAAACCTTCCGGAATGATTCTCTTTACCTTCTGTCCTAGAAGTTCATCGCGGTGGTAGCCAAACTTTTTCTCTGCCTGCACATTCAACAGCACGATTTCTCCATCCTGGTTTACAACTACCATGGCATCCGGGGCCGCCTCCAGCAGACCACGGTATTTCGCCCCAGACTCTTTGCTCTCGCTGATATCGGTGTTCGTGCCGAACCAGCGCAGCACCTTTCCATCGGGATCGCGGATAGGGACGGCTCGCGAAAGGAACAAGTGGTAGTTGCCATCCCGGCCGCGGAGAGGAAACGTGTCTTCCCAGACTTCCCCGGACTGGAAGTACTTCTTGATCTTGTGAACAACCCGCTCGACGTGGTCTGGATGATGAACTTTTTGCCAGCCCCATCCGGCCATCTGGTCCAGAGTGGTGCCGGTGTAATCAAACCATCGCTCGTTGTACCAAAAGATGTTGCCCTCATCATCGGCCATCCACGCGAGCTGAGGAATATTATTCGCCAGCGTGCGAAAGCGGCCTTCCCCTTCACGCAGGGCATCTTCGGCAATCTCCAGTGCGGAATGGTCGCGCAGGGCGCTCCAGCCCGCGGCGGCAACGATCAAGATGCCCATGAACGTCCCGAGGACCAAAACAACTTTGGTTTGGATTAGATGCTGCCGCGCTTCCGCGTTGCGCATCGCAAGCAAGCGCAGCTCTTCGTCCTGCATCGTTCGAACTACGCCCTGAAACTCATCCGTGATTTGCTGGCCCGCGCCGGTTCGAACGGAATCCGCTGCAGCCTCCAATCCGCTGGTCCGTCGCAGACTCATCACCATTTCGCCGTACTGATTTTTCTGAGCAATCAGTTTTTCGAGCGCGGGAAACCGGCCTTGCTGCGAAGGATTATCCAAGGTTATGTTGCGAATGACCGTCTCGTGCTGCTGCGCATTTGCAATGGTGGAGCGGTAAGACTCGAAATAAGATTCCTTGCCGCTCAGGACGAATCCGGCGTAGCTCACTTCAGAGTTCTGGATCGCGGAGGTTAGACCCTGGAGGTTTTCAAGAACTTGGTGAGTATGCTGCACCCAGCGATCGCTTTCCGCGGACACCAACATGCCGCGGTAGGAGACCGCAGCCACGACGAGCAAGGCCAGAACGGCGGACGCGAACGCGAGTTGCACCCTGAGACTCAACTGTGACTTCGTCTTCATTTCACACCAGATTGAGAATGGAAACGATATTTCCGGCACGACCCTGAAGGCTGTAAGAGGACAGCCTGTAGCCGCGTGCCAGTTTTCGGAAGGGACCTTAACTCTATCGCAAGTCTCGCGAGAAGCAAACCGCGTTAGCTCGCGGGTGTCCAATAGACTACGAGCACGGAGCATTTGCGCGAGATTGTTTGGAAGTCAAGTGGGCAACACAAATGCGGCGCGAGGGAGGCGCATGCTACGGACGATCAAACACGGAATGCCTGCAGTCGTAAAGAAAGTGCGACCAAAGGAGGAACCAGCGGCATATTCCAGACTTTGCGCGGTGGCTACAAACTCGCGAAGTAAGCTAGAATAAAAACTCAGCAATGTCGGGGCGTAGCGCAGCCTGGTAGCGCGCCTGCCTTGGGCGCACACCTCTCGACTCCAACAACTCCGTCCATTTCTTCTAACTACTAATGTTTCCAACAAATCGGGGAATCTGCTTTTCGCTCAAAGATAACTCGAATGGATTGAAAACGTTGGATTCTGGCACAGTTTTGGCACAGTGGATCTGAATCATAGGCGAAGAAGATCAGAACCTATGCCCGTCACGCGCAAGGCCGCGGGTTCGAGTCCCGTCGCTCACATGGCGATCTCGCTGCGGTGTCCTCAAAAAAACGCCTTCGGTTAACAGGCATCTGAATTAGTTCATCACATTTTACCGGAGCGGATGTTCTCCGAAGAGAATGAGTCAGTTGCGATGAAGCGTGAGAGCCAACTTCTCGATATTTCCCTACGTTGATGCGTTTAATCGTTTAGCAGATATAGCAAAAGACGTTCATTCAGATTCAACATGAGTATGCGAACCTGAACGTAGGGCTCAGAACCGAATGCCCGCAGCCTGAGACATTCTTCAAAGCATTCGGCGGACGACCGAATGCTCTGGCGCCAAGCACCAGAAATCGAGATTTCAAAGAAATGGGCTGGCTCATTTTCAAGACTAATCCGGGTTCCGTATCGCCTGGAGTTAGAGCACATTGCTCTCACAGCGGGGCTGGTGGTTAGAGTGCCCATCTCTAACCCTCGATCGAGGCAGCCACTTCTACGGAAAGCGCGTTTCTTGTCCAATTGAAGTTTGAACTTTTTGCGTGGCCCTAGCCGGGATAGGGATTTCGGGCGCAAGCCCCTATACATATAAGGAACATCGAGAAGGGAAAAAAGGAGAAAAAATCTCGGTGCCAGTACATTTTCTTGAAGCGGGGACAGCAGGGATTGAGATAATGAGACCAAAGTGAGAGTGGGAAGGAGCGAGCGAAGACAGGTGCGGTGGTCAGAATTGGAGCTTGAGGGCGAGCTGGATGGAGCGGGGACCGCCGATTTGGTAGAGGGGGCTGAGGCCGCCGCTCTGCCCGCCACTGCCCAGCGAGCTAGCCAGCATCTGCGTGGGTTGGCCGAACTGCGGCGAGCTGAGGAAGTTGATCGGGCTGCCGAAATTGGGGTGATTGAAGATGTTGAAGAAATCGGCGCGTGCCTGAAGAGCAAGCCGCTCGGTAAGGTGGAACTGCCGCCGCAGCGTTGTATCGAACTGGACTGCATCGCACCCGCGGAGAGAGTTGCGTCCCAGGTTTCCCTGTCCTGAGGCGGGAATGGTAAACGCGGTCGCGTTGATGATCCTTCCGCATGGCGCGCCCGGAGCCGGCAAGTAGAACGTTACTCCAGGAACGACATTAGGGCGCTGCACGCTATTCGCTCCCGACAACACGCCGCCGAATGGATTCTTTCCCGTCACTACATTCACGGGCGGAGCGCTGCGAGCGTAAATGATTGAATCGGTTGACCAGTTTTCAAAGATCTGCTTCAACACTCCGCCGCCCGGTCCAGGGATATCGTAGGAGACGGCGCCGGAAAACGTATGTCGGATGTCGTAGTCAGAAGGGCCACGGTTATCCGAAGGGGGCGACGCGGCCAGCGGCACATTCTGGAAATTGCCATCGGAGGAAACGTCGTCAATGGAGTGCGCCCAGGTGTAGGAGACGAGCATTTGCAGCCCATGCGACAGGCGATGCCGATATTGCGCCTGCAATGCGTTATAGCTGGAAGTTCCGGCATTGCTCAGCAAATCGAACTCGCCGGTGAAATTTGAACTTGGCGCAATGAAAACGTCTTTCCTCATCAGCTTACGCCCGGCCGCGCCAAGATATGTGAGCGTCAGGACGTCAGCCCTGCCGATGCTGTGCTCGATGGCTGCGTTCCATTCATAGGTTCGCGGCAACACGTGGTTTGGATTGATGACAGACATGACTGCCGCAGGAGGACTCGTAGTGAAGGGTGGAGGAGTAGCAGCGCTGGAGTTCAGTGGGAATGAAGTCCCGAATATCAGTTTTTGCTGAACGTAGGGGAAATTGATCATCGCATTGGTAATATCGGAATATCCGAGATCGTAGAAAATACCGACGCCAGCCCTGAACACCATGTTCGGATACACCTGCCACGCTACGCCAAGCCGGGGGGCGAAATCGTCCTTCTGGGGGTCCCATAGAGGCGTTCCTGCGGGCGCCAATGTCGCGGTTGCAAGATTGTTCACCCCATTCACGGTGAAGGGCGGAGTCCCGTTAGGCGAGGTCGGCGCTGTGTTGTAGTCCCAGCGCAGTCCGTAGGTGACCGTCAAGTTGCGGGCGGCTTTCCAGGTGTCCTGGGCGAAGAGGCTCCAGTTTGAAATGACCATTTGCACATCGGCCGTCCTGGAAGCTACGGCGGCCAAAGGGACGGAGTTGGCCAAGACTTTTGCCAAAGATCCGAACACATATACCAGTTGATAAGTAAGCGCTCCTTGCTGGGGACGGAGGCGCCGATAATCAAGACCGAACTTCATCTGGTGGGCGTAGGCGACCCAGGAAACATTGTCGATCACATTGATCTGATGTTGGCTGTTGTCCGCAATCTTGCCTATATCAAAATTGAGCCCGAAGGGATTGGAGTCACCAGAAAAAGCCAGAAAAGAGTTGCGCGACGACTGAGGCGACGGCAGCAGCACAGAGTCTGGCGGGGCCAGTGCGCCGGCGAAGTTGTCCAGAGTGAGAAAACTCTGGCCCCGACTCAGGCTGTAATTGAAGCGGAGCTCATTCATTACATGCGGCGTGATGCTTCCGTCCGTGCCCACAGTCACAGTCTGGGTTCGGGCTTTCGTATGGTTAAGGTTGCTATAGGCCGTCCTGAACCTGCCGCCGCCACGCTGAACAATGCTCGATGGAGCATCGCTGTATCTTCCGAACAAGGTTACTCGGTGCGACAGCAGGTAATCGATGCGCGCGCTATAAGTATCCAGAGAGGAGGGATCGGAGTAGCCTGCCGTAAATTGTGCGGTTCCATTGCCGAGCTCCGCGCCGGTCGGCTTGGGGAAGGCATTGAGCAGCGGTTGCACCGCCGCGGGCGCATTCTGCCGCGAAGCCAGGTCAGGGACGTAGGTATTGGCAACCTGGGGCTGGCGCACTCTCACACCTTCGTAGGAGCCGAAGAAAAAGAGCTTGTCTTTGATGATTGGGCCGCCGACTACCCCGCCAAAATCGTTCTGCCGCAACTCGGGCTGCGGCAGACCGCTTTGGTTGGCAAACCAGTTGTTGGCATCGAGCACATCGTTGCGCAGATACTCAAAGGCCGTGCCGTGAAAACCATTCGTGCCGCTCTTGGTCACCACCGCTACCTGCGCCCCCGGAGTGCGGCCGAACTCCGGAGCGAATGTCGAGGTCTGGATACGGAACTCCTGCAGCGCATCGAGCGAAACCAGGTTGCTCATGCCGCCAAATGCGTTCGTTGCCGGAAGCTGACCGGTCCCGCCCTGGCCAAAACTGGAGACAGGCGATCCGAGATTCGCACTCGCGCCATCCACCATGAAGTAATTTGCATCCGGCCGCTGGCCATTCACGCTGAACTGACCTTGCTCAAAGAAATTGTTTGGTACCAGCACCACTCCGGGCGTCAGGTCGATCAGAGCGCTGAAGCTGCGGCCATTCAGTGGCATGTTCTCCACGAAACGGTTATCGATCAGAGTGCCCACCGTCGCGTCGGAGGCATCGAGCAGCGGCGCGCCGCCTTCCACCGTGATGCTGTCCGTAACCTCACCTACGGCCATCTCGAAGTTGATTGCGAGAGCATCCTGGATGTGAAGGACCACCTCCGGTTTAATTATCTTCTTGAAACCGGGCTTTTCGATTTCGAGACGATAGGTGTCGGGAGGGAGATTGGTCACGTAGTATTCGCCCGAGTTGTTGGTGGTCGTTTCGTGACGGGCATTCGTGCGTGCGTTGATGGCTGCCACTTGCACATCGGCAATGGGCGCCTTAGAGGGATCGGTGACGCGGCCGATGAGGGACGCATTTGTGGATTGGGCGCGCAGACCAGACGAGGAGGAAACGAGTAACACGCACGCGGCGAGGGCGGGGACACGCATAATCTCACCCCAAGGAAACACGGAAGCGGTGAGCGTACTCTCGGCCTGCCAAGGGGTCAACACCCAAAAGGGTCGCTCAGTGCCTCTCAAAGGGGTGGCCTCCCTACAGCTCAAAAGAGGGATGCAAGTGGCCCCTTTGCTGAGATAAATGAGAGTAAGATTTTGATCCGTGGAAAACACCCGCCGACGAGGACGATTTAGTCTCGCGCTAAGCATTGCTTTGGCTTGGCTGCTGGCGTCGTGCCCGTATGCGGTGGCATTGGATCCGGCGCTGGATGTGAGCCAGTACGCGCACACGGCATGGAAGGTCCGCGAGGGCTTTGCCAAAGGCACTATCTTCGCCATCGCGCAAACACCGAACGGTTATCTTTGGCTGGGCACCGAATTCGGGCTGCTTCGGTTCGATGGAGTGCGCGCGGTTCCCTGGCACCCGCCGCCTGGTCAGCATCTCCCTTCCGACTTCATCATGAGTTTGCTGGTCACGCGCGACGGGACGCTGTGGATTGGCACCTTCAAAGGGCTGGCAAGTTGGAAGGACGGCAAGCTCACGCAATACGCAGAGCTTGAAGGACGGTATATTTTTGCGCTCCTCGAAGATCGGGAAGGGGCGCTCTGGGCCAGCGGGTTTGCAAATCCTACGGGAAAGCTGTGCACGATTTGGAAGAACGGCATCCAGTGCTATGGAGACGACGGAGTCCTTGGTCGCGGGGCATTCAATCTGTATGAGGACAGCAAGGGCAATCTCTGGGCAAGCGTGAAGGATGGGCTGTGGCGATGGAGACCGGGAAGCCCAAAGTTCTACCAGCTGGCCGGCGAAGCGAACGGGATACAGGCTCTGGGTGAGGACACCGATGGTACGCTTCTCGTCGGATGGAAAGGGGGAATCTACCGCTTCGTTGACGGAAAAACAGAGGCGTATCAAGTCTCGGGTATTCGACAGCAATTTCGCGCGAAGAGAATACTTCGCGATCACGATGGGGGGCTGTGGATTGCAACTGGGGGGCAAGGCTTGGTTCATGTGCATCCAGGCAGAGCAGATGCGTTCGCGCAAGCTGATAACCTGTCGGGGGATGGCGTCACAGCCCTCTTCGAAGATCGTGAAGGTGATGTTTGGGTGGCGACCACGGACGGCCTGGATCGCTTTCGCGACTTTGCCGTCGCCACGTTCACGGTAAAACAAGGATTGGCGACCCAGGGCGTGAATTTCGCTCTTGCAGCTAGGGACGGAAGCGTTTGGCTGGCCACGTCAGCCGGGTTGAATCGATGGACTAATGGGCATATTGCGAGCTTCGACCAGCACGATGCAGGGCTCCATGGGCACACTCCGAATTCGCTTCTTCAGGATTCTCGCGGACGAATTTGGGTCTCAACAACGGAGGGGGGCGGATACCTGGAGAACGAGCGGTTTAGTCCGATAAGTGGTGTTCCCGGTGGGGCGGTCCATGGTACGGCGGAGGACACCGCTGGGAGTCTATGGGTCGCCAACCAAGAACAAGGACTTCTCCGTTTAGTCGGAGGTCGCCTGGCAGAAAAAATTCCGTGGGCTCAGCTCGGACACAAAGACATCGCCAGTGCCCTCATCGCTGATCCGGTGCAGGGCGGCCTGTGGCTGGGATTTATTTACGGCGGCGTGGCCAACTTCAAGAACGACCGAGTCCGCGCGGCATACGCGGGCTCGGATGGACTGGGCGAGGGCCGTGTCAACACGTTGCGACTCGATGCAGGCGGCGCGTTGTGGGCGGCGACCGACGGAGGACTTAGCCGGCTAAAAAACGGGCGCATCGCCACGCTGACCAGCAAGAACGGATTGCCCTGCGATGCAGTTCATTGGTCGATGGAGGACGATGCCGAATCGGTCTGGCTCTACATGCCGTGCGGATTAGTGCGCATCGCGCGCGCCGAGTTGGCAGAGTGGGCTGCCGCCGCGGACAAAGATAAAAGTGGTGACGCGAAACCAATACAGGCGACGGTTTTCGACACTTCCGACGGAGTAAGGACGCACGGAGTCGGAAGCGGTTACGGAGCGCTGGTTGCCAAGGCTTCGGATGGGAAATTGTGGTTCTTGCCTTTTGACGGCGTGAGCGTATTTGATCCGAGCCACCTGCCCTTCAACAAAATTCCGCCGCCGGTGCACATCGAGCAGATCACCGCCGACCGGAAGACCTACGACGGGAGTTCCGCAGCAAATGGACGCGTATCTCTGCCCGCGCTCATTCGTGATCTGAAGATAGATTACACCGCGCTGAGCCTCGTCGCGCCGGAAAAGGTCCATTTTCGTTACAAGCTGGAAGGCCGGGACCAAGATTGGCAGGACGCTGGCAATCGCCGTCAAGCTTTCTATACGGATCTCCCTCCTCGCAACTACCGCTTCCGCGTCGTGGCTTGCAATAACAGCGGTGTGTGGAATGAGACCGGAGCGTTCCTGGATTTTTCCGTAGCCCCGGCGTACTACCAGACCACGTGGTTCCGCTTGTCGTGTGCAACGGCGTTTTTGGCATTGCTTTGGTGGCTCTATCAATTGCGCCTGCAGCAACTGGCGCGAGAGTTCAACGCAGGACTGGAAGCACGCGTCAATGAGCGGACCCGCATCGCTCGCGAACTCCATGATTCCTTGTTGCAGGGATTTCAAGGATTGATGTTTCGGTTGCAAGCAGTGCGCGACCTGCTTCCCGGGCGCGCTCCGGCCGAAGCGATTGAGGCGCTTGACGTTGCTTTGGAGCGCGGAGACAAAGCCATTGCGGAAGGCCGGGATACAGTCTCGGACTTGCGCGAGCCCATTATGGGCGACAGCGACATTGCGCAGGCACTGACCGCACTTGGCGAGGAACTGGCGCTACAGAGCGGCAACGGCGCTGTTCCGTGCGTGCGCGTGCTGCTGGAAGGGAAACAGCGAGAGCTGAATCCCATGCTGCGCGATGAAATCTACCGGATTGGGCGCGAGGCGTTGCGAAACGCGTTCCACCACGCCCGAGCGCAGAAGATCGAAGCGGAGATTACCTACACTGATTCCGAGTTTCTATTGCATGTTCGAGACGACGGGAGTGGGATTGATCCAGCGTTTGCCAATCAGGGGTCGCGTGCCGGACACTGGGGGCTGCCGGGGATGCGCGAACGCGCCAAGAGCTTTGGCGGGAAGCTGGAAGTATGGAGCGAACACGGAGCTGGGACGGAAATTGAGTTGAGTGTTCCTGGCGCAATTGCTTACGGCAAATCCGAACCGCGTCGCAGATTCTGGTTATGGCGAAGGAAGAGGGAATCCGATGGGCAGCAGTCCTAAGACGGGCACGAGTCCTACTGTAATTCGCGTTCTGACGGTGGACGACCACGCTCTGATACGCGAAGGAGTCGCGGCGCTCATCGCCAACCAGAAGGATATGAGTTTGGTTGGCGAAGCGTCGAATGGACGCGAGGCGATCCAACAGTTCCGGTCGCAACGGCCGGACGTCACTTTGATGGACTTGCAAATGCCAGAAATGAACGGGATCGATTCACTGATTGCGATTCGGAGCGAATTTCCAGAGGCGCGGATCATTGTGCTGACGACCTACGCGGGCGACGCGCTGTGCAAGCGGGCGATGAAAGCCGGGGCGCAAGCTTATATCTTAAAAGGCAACGTGCGGAAGGATCTTTTGGACACGATTCGGGCTGTGCGGGCCGGAAAAAAGATACTCCATGCGGAAGTCGCCGCGGAACTTGCCACTCATGCTGCTGATGACTCTTTGAGTGAAAGAGAGATTGAGGTTCTTTCCCTGATTGCAGCGGGAAATTCGAACAAGCTGGTCGCCGATCAGCTTGCGATCTCGGAGGATACGGTCAAGGGCCACGTCAAGAACATCCTTTCCAAGCTTGGCGTCAACGACCGAACCCACGCGGTGACCGCAGCTTTGAAGCGCGGAATCATCGAGTTATAAATCCCTCATAAACCACCCAAAAGAGTCTAAAGCGTTCCCCACATTTGGGGATTCGCAGGGTCCGCTATCCCGTTACACTCGCCTCGTACGTGTGTGAAATTAGGGCGAGGTAAGGGGAGAACTTGCAACGATTGTTTACGATGTTTCCTGGCGGTTGGCCCGGGGCTGGACTCCTTGTCCTGCGCCTAGCCGCAGCTATTCCACTGATTATTGGTGGCGGCCTTGCAGTTCGAGATGCACCACAATTGGGGTCTCACGCAATGTATTTTGCAACGATCGGAGTCGGAATTTTGCTGCTGGCGGGATTGTGGACGCCAGTTGCCGGCGCGTTGCAAGCGATCATCGAGGTCTGGATTTTTTTTTCTAGAGGAGACGGAGCGAGCTTGCATCTCTTGCTCGCGGCGCTCGGCGTAAGCCTCGTCATGCTTGGACCCGGCGCATGGTCCGTGGACGCCCGGCTGTTTGGCAGGAAACGGATTGATATTCGTAGCTGATAGAGGGCTCTCTACGCGCTATATGTTCGCTGCCAACGCCATGTGGAGTGCTCAAAGAGCCTTGATTTGAGTTTGCTTTCAGAGCAGACTTTGACCGCCCGACTTAAGATCCTGGGGTCTGACATGCTCGCAAGGAACCACCCTCGACGTGGCAATGAGGGATCCGTGGCCGTGTTGCACCGAAGGAGCTGGCACGGGCGCTCATCCTTATTGGCGTCTTTGGGATCGCAGCGCAGGGATGCCGTTCCCAGAAAAGCAGCGCCGGCACATCCATCGAGTTCGCCCATATCCCACCGGCGGCGCAAGGTGGACGAGAAAGAGTCGACACGATCTCGGGGCGGGTCAGAAACGCTCGACCAAAGCAGCAGATTGTAATTTATGCGCACAGCGGGCAATGGTGGGTGCAGCCCTGGCCGCCTTACCTCGGATCGTGACGGAGATCGATGATGTCGCGCCCGTACATAGTCGCGCATACCGTAACGTTGTCAGTGCTGTTGATGTACTTCGTGCTGACCGGATGTCACTCTTCGTCAAGAAATTCAGCTCCGACAGTTGCTTTCAGCAAGGTTGCCGCGGCATATCAGGAGAGTCCCTACAAGACAGACATATTCGAACGTGACTACAAGACAGACGTAATCGAAGGCCGTGCCACAGGGGCTCGACCCGGGCAGCGACTCGTGTTGTACGCAATGACAGATGGACGATGGGGCGTGTGCCGGCAAGCAGGTCAGCCGTTTACGAATATCGAAGCTGACGGCCGGTGGAAAGCTTCAGTCCACTTGGGAATACAATATGCCGTTTTGTTGGTTGATCCAACCTACACTCCGCCCGAACAAACTGAATCGTTGCCGATCGTAGGTAACGGCGTAGTGGCGCTGGCAATCGCTAACGGGGGAGGGCCAGCGCCCGTAGTCCCGTCGCCGAAGATACTGAACTTTAGCAGTTACGAGTGGACAACGAGCGCCGGGCCAATTTTTCGCGCTGGGTCAAGAAACTTCTTCGATCCTGCGGACGTTTGGACGGACGAAAGAGGTGCACTGCATCTTCGCATTTCGGGAAGCCCGGGAAAGTGGGCTGGGGCGGAGGTGAAGCTCACGCGCAGCCTGGGATACGGAACCTACAGGTTCCAGGTGCGCGACGTCTCCCATCTCGAACCTTCCGCTGTTCTAACTCTAATCACCTGGGACGGCGTTGGCACAGAGAGCAACCGGCACGAGCTGGACGTTGAGCTTAGTCGTTGGGGATACCTTGACAATACCAACGCAGACTATGGCGTCCAGCCTTACTACGTTCCAGCTAACCATGTTGCCTTCCGGGTACCGCCTGGTGTCTACACACATTCGTTTCTGTGGGAACCGGGGAAAGCAACATTTTCGACGGTAGCAGGATCGGGGAATGCAGGAGGTGGCCGTATCATTAACCAGCACGTGTTTACCTCCGGTGTGCCTTCACCGGGGGGAGAATCGGTACGCATCGCTTTGTATGTATTTCATCAAGGCCACATCCCCTTGAAAAACGAAAATGAGGTCATAATCGACAAATTCGAGTACCTCCCGTGATTTGCTGGTTGAAGCAAACTCGATGGATTCTTATTGGAATCGTGCTAGCGGGCCTTGTCATCGATGCACGTGCACTCGATCCTAATCGTCTGTCTTCGCAGTACGTCCGCGAACAATGGACCATCGAAACCAGATTTCCCGGCGGCGCTGTCAACGGCATCGCACAAACCGCAGATGGATACCTCTGGATTGGAACCGAAAGAGGCCTGATACGTTTCGACGGCTTTAGTTTCAGGCCTGTCTCTTTTACTTCCATCGCTACCGCTTCGAACGTTTCGATATTGCAACTGCTTACGGATGCTGGCGGAGAACTGTGGATCCGTCCACAGGGCGACGATCTCGTGCGCCAAAAAAATGGCAAGTTCGAGAGCGTCAGATACGGTCCAAACGCAATCACCGCCGTGTCAAAGGATAACAACGGCGGCGTACTGGTTTCAGACATTGAGCAGGGCACATTCCGTTTCATGGTAGACGGCGTTCAGAAATTGGGACCCGCTTCTCCGCCAGTAATCTCCCTGGCGGAAACAGCCGACGGCAAGATTTGGATAGGGACACTCGGCGATGGCCTCTTTCTTCTTAAGAGCGGACGAGCTACCCATGTCAAAGCAGGATTGCCCGACCGAAAGATCAGTTGTCTGCTGCCGCTCGGTAGTGACGAGCTGTGGGTCGGCACCGACACGGGCTTGTATCGCGGAAACGGCAAAGACTTTCGTCGGATCGAATTGCCGTCGTTCCTCGGTAAGGTCCAGGTTTTGAGCATCCTGCGCGATCGTGACTCGAATATCTGGGTGGGCACGACCCGCGGGCTACTGCGCATCAACGCGAAAGGCATTTCGTTCTCAGAAGAAAATGAGGTTCGCGGAGACGGCGGGATTAACGTTCTGTTCGAGGACCGCGAAGGGAATCTCTGGATCGGAGGTGCGCGAGGGCTAGGCCGCATTCGGGACAGTGCGTTCGTAACTTATTCATCTGTTAGCGATCGTCGTTTCGAACACAATGGCCCTGTATATGTCGACCCGGAGGGCCGCACATGGTTGGCTCCCGCTCAAGGTGGGCTGTATGTTCTCCAAAATGGACGAGTTCAACCCGTTACATCGATACCACCAAATGAGGTCGTCTATTCCATCAGGGGACGGGCAGGTGTGGTGTGGGTCGGACGTCAACGCGGGGGACTCACCCGTCTCCGATTTCGCAACGGTGTGATAGCGAGCCAGAGTTATACAGAGGCAAACGGACTGGCCCAAAACAGTGCCTATGCTGTTTATGCGAGCCGCGATGGCTCTGCATGGGCCGGCACGCTAAACGGTGGCGTCAGCAAATTCAAAGGCGGGCACTTCACCACCTACACGACGACCAATGGCCTCGCTTCGAATACCGTCTCTTCCATCCTTGAAACGCACGATGGTGCAATGTGGTTTGCCACACCTAGCGGGCTGAGTTCTTTTTCAAACGGCCAATGGAGAACCTATACCACGGTACAGGGTTTGCCTTCGCCAGAGGTGAACTGCCTTTTCGAGGATTCATCCGGAACTCTCTGGAGTGGCACCTCTGCTGGTCTTGCCTTTTTTGCCTCTAACCGTTTTCAAGTTGCTCATGAAGCGCCCGACGTTTTGCGCGAACAAATAGTCGGAATGGCAGAGGACAAGAGCGGAAGGTTTTGGATCGCGACCTCAGACCATGTTTTGCGCGTTCCACGCGACAAACTGCTAAGCGGCGTTGTGCAGGGAGCGGATGTTCGAGAGTATGGCCAGGCCGATGGTCTCGAGAGCACTGGAGGAGTGAAGCGCAGCCGATCGGTGGTCTCGGATTCAGCGGGCAGGATCTGGTTTTCACTCAGGAGCGGCTTGTCAGTTGTTAATCCATCCCAGATCACGGACTATTCACTTCCCGCGCTGCCTCACATCGAGGCGATCACCGCCGATAACAACACCGCAAACCTCGCCGTCTCCGTTCGAATTCCTCCATCTCCCAGGCGAATCACGTTTGAGTACACGGGGCTGAGCCTTGCTGTGCCCGGGCGGATTCAGTTTCGATATTTTCTCGAGGGTTTCGACAGTAACTGGAGCCAGCCGGTTGCAGCGCGAGAAGCCGTTTACACGAACCTTGGGCCCGGCCCCTATCGATTCCGGCTAGTTGCCAGCAACAGCGAGGGGCTGTGGAACGGGCCAGAAACTGCGATCGCTTTGAACGTCGCCCCGGCCTACTATCAAACTTACTGGTTCCGTTTGTCGTGCATCGCCGCTTTCCTCGGGATGCTCGCCGTTGCCTATCAACTACGGCTACGGCAGTTGTCGCGGGAGTTCAATTTGCGCCTGGAAGAGCGGGTGAACGAGCGGACGCGGATTGCGCGGGATTTGCACGATACGCTGCTGCAAAGTTTTCATGGATTGTTGCTGCGGTTTCAGACGGCATCAGAACTGTTTCCGACGCGTCAGGCCGAAGCGAAACAAACACTCGATAGCGCCATCGATCAGGCCGCTCAAGCGATCACCGAGGGGCGGGATGCCGTGCAAGGGTTGCGCTCATCGACGGTCGAGACCAAAGACCTCGCGTTGGCGATAAACACTCTGGGAGAAGAACTCGCGGGCAGCGGAACGAACCCGAATGCTGCCGAGTTTCATGTAGGGGTGGAGGGGACGCCGAGGGACCTCCATCCGATTTTGCGAGACGAGGTCTACCGGATTGCAGGGGAGGCACTGCGCAATGCGTTCCGGCACGCAGAGGCGCGGCGGATCGAAGTGGAGATCCGGTATGACGAAAGGCAGTTTGGGCTGCGGGTGCGGGACGATGGTAAGGGGATTGACTCGAAGCTTCTGAATGACGATGAGCGTCCCGGACACTACGGCATGCGCGGGATGCGCGAGCGCGCCAAGCTTTTGGGCGGTAAAATAACGGTGTGGAGTGAACTCGATTCAGGCACGGAAGTGGAGCTGAGCATTCCTGCCGCGAATGCTTACGCGACGGCTGATGGCCGCAGGAGGTCGTGGTTGGCGGAGAAGTTCGCGGGGAAATTGTTGGAGAAAGACACGGAGAGGAAGTCATGAGCGCGGAGGCCGGGCCGATTCGGATTCTGGCGGTTGACGATCATCCGGTCGTTCGCCAAGGGATTGCGGGGCTCGTTGCTGTTCATTCGGACATGAGTTTAGTCGCCGAAGCGTCGAATGGGCGGGAAGCGATCCAGCAGTTCCGCGCACACCATCCGGACGTCACGCTGATGGACTTGCAGATGCCGGAAATGGGAGGAGTCGATGCGATGATCGCGATTCGCGGAGAATTTCCCGAGGCTCGAATCATCGTGCTGACGACTTATGCCGGCGACGTGCAGGTGCTGCGGGCGCTCAAGGCTGGCGCGCGGGGTTACCTGCTGAAAAATAGCTTGCACAAGGAACTGCTGGAGACCATCCGTAGCGTACATGCCGGGAAAAGGGCGCTCTCCACCGAGGTTTCCTACCAGCTTGCCGAGCATGCCACCGATGACGCGCTGACCCCGGCAGAAGTGCGTGTGCTGCGGCTGATTTCCGAAGGGAATGCCAACAAGGAGATTGCCGCGCAACTCTCGATCAGCGAAGAAACCGTCAAGGGCCAAGTCCGAAACATCCTCTCCAAACTGGGCGCCAACGACCGAACCCACGCGGCGATGATCGGTTTGAAGCGCGGAATCATCGAGTTTTAGTGCACTCAAAAGAGTGTTTCGCGCGTCCCTTTTGGGGTTTTCGCCTGGCGTTGGGAAATTCTATGCTCGACCTGTTTTGCGACGACTTTTCTCCACATTCGCTCACGGCTGGCCCGGAGCCGGCCTGCTACTCATGCGCCTGATTGTTGGCATAGCATTAGTCGTTCGAAGAATTATCGAGTTGCAAAGTACGCCGCCAATCAGCCTGGCAATGATCCACGTTCTCGCGATGGCCGCAGGAATACTACTGCTCGCAGGTTTATGGACTCCCATCGTTGGAGTACTTCTGGCGATCATTGAGATCTGGAGTGCCTTCACGCATCCCCATGATCCGTGGAGCTATATCCTGTTGGGAACCCTCGGTGCCGCGCTGGCCATGCTCGGACCGGGCGCCTGGTCCGTCGATGCTCGCCTCTTTGGATGGAAGCGCATAGACATTCGAGATCGAAAGAATTAGGTTTCCTACTACTTTTGAGTTAGTTCCCACCCCCTATAAAAGGGTATTCCTTCTGTTCCGATATGGTGTCCACGGTGACTCCATCTGGGGTTGTCCCCAGACGGGACCAGCTCCACAATGCGCAACATGAACAAAGGGGTCTAACGAGCGGCTGGAAAGAGAATCAGACCAAAGTTCGGATAAATGAGCAACAAACGGGTCCCGCTGAGTTGAGCTTGTGCTGTAGAAGGAGCAATTATGGTGACAGCAACACAATCGACCCATAAAAAAGAACGCGGTCCGCACCTGGGAAAAAGGGCGGATCAGGGGCTCCCCCGGTTCTTGGACGCGGAAAAACGCAGTACTACAGCTTGCCACTTTGAGAAAGCGCTGATGGAGAAGATCGTGGGGCAGGACGAGGCCGTACAAGCGCTTGTTGATATCTATCAAGTGTTCTGCGCCGGTCTGCATTCTCCCGGACGCCCCGTCGGGAATCTGCTGTTTCTGGGACCCACCGGTTCAGGGAAAACGCGCACTGTCGAAGCCGCGGCCGAGATTCTGTTCGGAGACAGCCGGGCGGTGATCAAAGTGGACTGCGCGGAGTTCCAGCACTCGCATGAGATTTCCAAACTCATTGGCTCACCTCCAGGATACCTGGGCCACCGGGAAACCCATCCACTGATCACCCAGGAAGCCTTGGCGGCCAGCCATCGTGACGAGCTGAAACTTAGCTTCTTGCTGTTTGACGAGATCGAGAAGGCTAGCGACTCACTCTGGCAACTGCTCTTAGGAATGCTCGATAAGGCGACGCTGACTTTAGGAGATAACCGGAGAGTGGATTTGTCGCAGACGGTGATCTTCCTGACGTCGAACCTAGGGGGCAGCCAGATCGCCGATCTGATGCACGGGGGTATGGGGTTCATCCAACCGAAGGACAAGGCGACAACCGGATTGCACGAGAAAGTGCAGAGGACCGCGGTGGAAGCGGCGAGGCGGAATTTCTCGCCAGAGTTCATGAATCGCCTGGACAAAGTCGTGGTGTTCCATCCCCTGAAGCGCGAGGAACTGGATGAAGTGCTGGAGATCGAACTCAGGCAAGTACAAAAGCGGGTCCTGGACTCGACAACGCGCCCCTTCTTCTTTCGAATCACTGGCGAAGGCCGGGAGTTCCTCCTTGAGGAGGGAACCGACCAAAGGTACGGAGCTCGCCACCTGAAACGCGCCATTGAGCGTTATGTGGTGTATCCAATTGCCAGACTACTGGCCACTACGCAAGTGCATCGGGGTGATGCGCTGGTTATCGATCACCGTCTTGGCGAAGAGGGACTTGTTTTCTTAAGAGAGACGGAAAACTTGTCTTCCGATCTTCCCTTACCGAACTCAGGACAGCTGATGACTGCGGAAGCTCGAGTTTAAGTGGCATCCACAATTCACTAGAGATGCCGGGGTTGCAGCGATTAAGAACAGGAGCACAGCATGAGCACAGCAGCAGATTCAGCCATGGAGCTTATACGGTACCCAGAGAGCTCGCCGATAAATGCCCCCTTCCGTGCTGATGAACGGACGGCGCGCAAGTTAGAGCGCACGGAATCCTCGTTCCTAGATACGATCGTAGGACGCCGAGGCAGCCTGCGCTCCATTCTCAGCCAGGTGGACGCGGTCGCAAGCACCAATACAACCATCTTGATCACCGGTGAGACCGGCACCGGCAAGGAGGTCATCGCGCGAGCGATTCACGAGTTGAGCCCCCGCCGAAACCGAAATCTGGTAAAGGTGAACTGCGCGGCGATGCCGGCCGGCCTCCTCGAAAGCGAGCTCTTCGGACACGAACGCGGAGCCTTTACTGGCGCTATCAATTCTCATGTC
>JBGPDI010000098.1:0-17668 GCA_041482215.1 Candidatus Acidiferrum sp.
CGCAGACGCAGACCTTGCCCATCTGGCGAGCGACGAGCGCGGCGTGCGAACTGACACCACCCTTGGCGGTAAGAATGCCCTCGGCGGCGATCATGCCGCGCAAATCTTCGGGTGAGGTTTCGTTGCGGACCAGCAAAACCTTTTCGCCCTTTGCAGCAGCGGCGGCGGCGCGATCGGCGTTCAAATACATTTTGCCGGCAGCAGCGCCGGGGCCAGCGGGCAATCCTTTCGCGATACATTTGGCGGCTTTGACTGCTTGGCGATCGAAGACGGGTGCCAGCACTTGGTCGAGTTGGTCCGCGGGAACTCGCCGGATGGCGGTTTTCCAGTCGATGAGTTTCTCTTTTTCCATTTCAATGGCGAAGCGGACGGCGGCGAGGCCCGTACGTTTGCCATTGCGAGTCTGCAGCATGAAGACTTTGCCGTCCTGAATGGTGAACTCGAAATCCTGGACGTCTTTAAAATGCTTCTCCAAGGTCAGACGGATCTTCTCCAATTCGTGGAAGGCTTTGGGCATGTAGTTCTTGAGCTGGGCGACGGGTTCGGGAGTCCGCACGCCGGCTACGACGTCTTCTCCCTGCGCATTGATGAGAAACTCGCCGTAGAAGACTTTCTCGCCGGTCGCCGGATCGCGCGTAAAAGCCACGCCCGAGCCGGACTGGTCACCGGTATTTCCATAAACCATTGCTTGAACATTTACGGCTGTGCCCCACTCGGACGGAATGTTGTACTTGCGGCGATAGACGATGGCGCGATCGTTCATCCAGGAACCGAACACGGCGCCCACCGCGCCCCACAGCTGCTTCCAAGGATCTTGCGGAAATTCCTTGCCGGTGCGCTCTTTGATTAACTTCTTGAACCGAGTGACCAGTTCCTGAAGATCCTGCACCGTGAGTTTCGGATCGTCAATGTCGGCGTGATAGCGCTCATGCTTGAGCTCATGGATGACTACTTCGAACGGTTCGTGGTCCTCATTCGGGCGCTTCTGCACGTTCATCACGACGTCGCCGTACATTTGAATAAACCGGCGGTAACAATCCCAGGCCAGGCGCTCGTTCTTCGTGGCCTTGCCCAGTGTGAGCACGGTCTCGTCATTTAGGCCGAGGTTCAGGATGGTGTCCATCATGCCGGGCATGGAATCGCGCGCGCCTGAACGGACGGAGACAAGCATGGGCATGGCGGATTTGTCGCCGAACTTTGTGCCCATGATTTTTTCAACGCGCGCGACAGCTGCTTTGGTTTCCGCGTCGAGAGACTTTGGATAGGTTTTCTTGTTCCCGTAGTAGTAGGTGCAGACTTCCGTAGTGATGGTAAAGCCGGGAGGAACGGGAAGGCCGATGCGGCTCATCTCCGCGAGGCCAGCGCCTTTGCCACCCAAGAGAGCGCGTCGACTTCCGTCACCTTCCGCTTTTCCCGCACCGAAAAAATAGACCCATTTAGTCACTGTGTTCCTCGCTTGTCGTTTTTGAGTTTTGAAATTCTTACTGCGATTACTAATTTCTGCGGCGGCCATGGAAAAATGTCGGCGTGCCGACGAATTTCGTACTTAAAGTAAAACTTTAGATTCTCTAACGCCGCTCTTCACCACCAATTTCTGAAAAATCAGCGACGGTGGTGAACTCGCGAAGCAATTCCGCGAGCAAACTCAAGCGGTTATTTCGAACCGCTTCGACTTCTGCCATCACCATCACGCCATCGAAAAATTGATCGACAACCTTGCGAAGGCCGGCGATGACTTCCAGCGCTTCTTGATACTTCCCTGCGCGCTTCTGCGCTTGGACTTTCGAAGCGGCGTCGCGAACTGCAGAATAGAGTTCGCGTTCGGCAGCCGTTTCGAACAGTTCCGGGTTTACATGGCGCGCATCGTGGGGGGCGAGATTCGCTTTCTCGAGTATCTTTCGAATGCGTTTGAAAGAGACGGCGAGTGGCTCGAAGTTCTTGGACCTGCGGATGGCCTTCAAAGCTACGAGCCGTTTCTGCGCGTCCACCAAGTCGTCGGCACCGGCGCGGAATACCGCACTGACTTCGTCGTAACCGAAGCCCTCCCTTTCGCGGAACACAAACTTGGCGCGATCGAGGATGAAGTCGAGGATCTGAGTTTCCTGGTCCGGAGTCACTCCACGCTTGGGCTTGTGCGTGAGCAGTGCCTTTGCCGCGGCACCGATGGCCAGTGAGAGCGAGACGGATAGCTTCTTCTCCAGAATGATTTTGACGATGCCGAGGGCGGCGCGTCGCAAGGCGTAAGGATCGCTCGAACCGGTGGGCACAACTCCGACAGCAAAGCAACCAACTATGGAGTCGAGTTTGTCCGCGAGCGCTACGGCGCAGCCAGTAAGATTTCGCGGGATAGGATATTCGAGGCCGACAGGGCGGTAATGATCGTAGACAGCGTCGGCGATTTCATCGGACTCACCCTGCGCGCGCGCGTAGAGTCCACCGACGATGCCCTGAAGTTCGGTGAACTCGCGGACCATTTCGGTGGCGAGGTCGCACTTGGCAAGCTCGGCGGCGCGGTCGGCTTCGGCCACGTGGGCGTGCAACATGCCGAGGTTGAACCATTGCTCCATAAGCCAGCGAGCGATGGCGCGGATGCGTTCGACCTTGTCGCGATAACTGCCGAGGCGCGATTCGTAAGTGACGCGCTCGAGCTTCGGTAAATAGTCGGCGAGCCGACATTTCTGGTCGGACTGCCAGAAGAACTGTGCGTCGGCAAAACGCGCGCGAAGGACGCGTTCGTGCCCGGCGCGGATCAAGCCTTTCGAATCCTTGTCCAAGTTAATGACTGCGAGGAAGTGCGGGGCAAGTTCTCCGTTTTTCTTTTCGACGGCGAAGTACTTCTGGTGATCGCGCATCACCGTGACGAGGATTTCGTCCGGGAGGTTGAGGAACGCGGGATCGAAGCTGCCTTGAATGACGGTCGGGTACTCGTTCAGATAAGCGACCAACTTGAGGAGAGTGGCGTCTTCGTGAATGCGATAGCTTCCCCGCTTGGCGTGCGACTCGAGTTCGCTGGCGATTTTTTGCTGGCGGACACTCGGACGAATGATGACGCCATTGGACCGAAGCTTCTTCTCGTAGTCCAGGAAGTTGGTGACTTGAATCGCGTTCGAACCGAGGAAGCGGTGGCCGCGTGTGGTGTGTCCGGCCGCGATGCCGGCGACGGAGAGTTTCAATGGCTTGCCGTCGAGGACGGCGACAATCCACCGGACCGGACGAATGAAGCGCGCTCCTTCGAGACCCGTCCAGGTCATGGTGCGCGGCCAAGTCAAGTCGTGCACTGCGCGAGGAAGGACGGCGGTAAGAATTTGTTCGGCGGTTCTGCCCAGCTTGATTTGTTTGGCGGCAAGGTACTCGCCTTTGGGAGTCTGCACTAAGTAGAGACCGCTCACGTGGACGTGCTGCTTCTCGGCGAAGCTTAGTGCCGCGCGCGTCGGCGCGCCGACGGCATCGTAAGCCACGGACTTGGGCGGGCCGGTAACTTCGCTCTCGACATCCGCCTGCTTCGCTTGAAGCCCACGGACCCAGGCGGTCAACCGGCGCGGGGCGCTGAAAGTCTCCACAGAGACGCCTTCGAAAAGATTCTCGGCGGTGAGGAGTTTCTCGATGTTGGTGCGAAGTTCCTCTTCGGCTTTCGAAAGCATCCCGGCGGGAATTTCCTCGCAGCCGACTTCGAACAAAAGTTCGACGCGCTTCTCTTTTGCGGCCGCCTTCATGCGCGCACCTCGCGCTCAGGAGCAGCGCCACCAATCTGGGTGAGGTACCCGGCAGCGGTGCGGCATGCAAGGGTACGAACTCGCGCCATCAGCGCAGCACGCTCGGTGGTGGAGATCACGCCGCGGGCGTCCATCAAGTTAAAGAGGTGTGAACACTTGAGGCAATGGTCGTAGGCGGCGAGCAGTGGGTAGCGGGCGCGGTCCTTCCCTTCCATCGCCTTGAAACCTTCCAGGAGTTCTTTGGCCTGCTTCTCGTGCAATTCGAATTCGGCGCGAATCGAAGGCGCATCGCTGCGATCAAAACTGTATTCGGAGAACTGTTGCTCTTCCATCAACCGGATGTCGCCGTAAGTCTTGTCCGCGGACCAGCGCATGTCGTAGACGCTTTCGACGCCCTGAAGAACGGCGCAGATGCGCTCGAGGCCGTAGGTGAGTTCGACGGAAATAGGGTCAAGGTCGATGCCGCCGCTCTGCTGGAAGTAGGTGAACTGGGTAATCTCAAGACCGTCCAGCAGGACTTGCCAGCCGATGCCCCACGCACCGAGTGTTGGCGATTCCCAGTTGTCCTCTTCAAAACGAATGTCATGCTCCTTGAGGTTGATACCGATAGCGCCAAGGCTCTTCAGGTAGATGTCCTGCACATCCACGGGCGAAGGCTTGAGGACCACTTGAAATTGCGAATGTTTGTAGAGGCGATTCGGATTCTCGCCGTAGCGACCGTCGGCGGGCCGACGACTGGGCTGCACGTATCCGACGCGATAGGCATGCGGGCCGAGCACGCGCAAGAAAGTTTCCGGGTGCATCGTACCGGCGCCGACTTCCACGTCGTACGGTTGCTGAAGCACGCAACCCTGCTTCACCCAAAACTGCGAGAGCTGCAAAATCAAATCCTGAAAATTGAGGCCCTTCGATTTTTTCTCAAGTTTTACTTTAGCTTTCAAGTCGTCTCCAAAAGATCGCGCGTGGCGAGGCGTCGTTCTATGTTTTGCTCAATCCATCCCAAGGCTGACTCGCGCAATTCCTTGGCGCTCGATTGCATGGACTTCTCGAACGCCATGCGATCCAGCCTCTCGCCTGTGAAGCGCTCCGCAAGATTCCGCGCCTCAAGCTGCAGCGGCCGCATCCCTGACCGTCGGCAATTATCGCAGAAGAGGCCCGGCTCATGCGCTTCGTAAAATGCCGGCCCCGATCCAAAAGACGCTCCGCAGGAAACGCAGCGGTCGAAGCGCGGCAGCCAGCCACCGAGCCGCACCGTCCAGAACGCAAAGTAACTCAACGGCAAGTTCCAGTCGCCGGTGCGCTCGACTTCCCGGACAGCCAAAAGGATCAGCCGGAACATGGGCTCGGAAACTTCATGCTCCGGAAGAATGTTCTCCGCTATCTCGCTGATGACCGCGAGGCCGGTGCTCAGACTGTAATCGCTCTGCGACTTATTGAACGATTCCAGCAACTCGGCCTGCTGGATGCTCACCAGGTCCCGCGTCTCTTTCTCGATGTACCATAGCTGAACATGAGAAAGAACCTCGAGCGTGGAGCCGTAGCGGTTCTTCACCCGGCGAGCGCCTGACGCCACGCCGCGGATTCGCCCCGAAGAGCGACCAAAGAAACTCACCAGGCGGTCGGCTTCACCCAGGGGAAATGTTTTCAGAATGATGGCTTCCGTCTCCCGCGCAGGCATGAGCAGTCGGCGCGCCGACGCTGCACCGGACGCATTGCAACACTCCGTCCGAAACGCGCGCACACGCAGAACTATTGTAAATATCACACGCGCACTCATCGCGCAATGTTTGCGTCGAACAATTCGCGAGAAGCAAAGTCGGGGAAGTCGACGGAATCGAGATTTGCGCGTTTCATCGCAAATCACTCATTCCCCTCCCGGCAACAGTAAGGGCAATGAACCAAGGCGTTTACGGGCAGCAAATTATTCTGTTAACTAGGATTCTTCTGGGCCCACATTATCGGACACGCGGACTTCCCCTCCCGCTCTTTCCATTTTGCGTTCGTTCCGATACTCTGCTGCGGACAGTCACCCATGTTCATTCCCCTCAAGGATCTCAACCCTTCGCGCTCCTATCCCTTCATAAACATCACGCTCATTCTCGCCAACATCGTGGCATTCATTTACGAGATCGGGCAGCAGGCCACACTTTCGCCACGCGCTTTTGAAGCTTTCATGCTCCCCTATTCCACGGTGCCAGCACGATTTCCTTCTTTCCTCGCCGGCCACACCGGGTTTGAGGCTGCGTTCCTGCCCCTGGTCACCAGCATGTTTCTACATCAGGGATTTCTGCACCTGGGCGGAAACATGCTCTTCCTCTGGATCTTTGGAGACAACGTCGAAGACTACTTCGGCCATTTCACTTACCTGCTCTTTTACCTGGTCTGTGGGATCGGGGCGGGACTCCTCCATATCGTTTTCAATCTGCATTCCACCATTCCGGCGATTGGAGCGAGCGGCGCCATTTCCGGGGTCATGGGCGCCTATATTTTGTTCTATCCACGGGCGCGCATTCTTACACTTGTCTTCATCTTCCCCATTCCCGTTCCAGCGGTGCTTTTTCTTGGCTTGTGGTTTGTCCTGCAATTTCTCGATGGGCTCAACACGATCGGGGTCAAGGTGACAGGTGGCGTTGCTGTATGGGCGCACATCGGTGGATTTCTGCTGGGGATGCTGCTGGCGTCGTTTGCGCGAAGAGAATAGAAGACTGGACGCTCCGCATAGGCAGTTAAAGTATTACTTTAGCTTGAGAGTTCGGGTTGGAGTATGGATGCGAGGGAAAAGCGGCAGTCTTGCTGCCGCACTCCAAACTAATTAGCGCTGCTTGGCCAGGGCTGCGGTTGATTTTTTGGCGAGCCAATCGCCAACTTCTATGGTGCGTTTATCTCCTCCGAGATCGGGAGTCACGTAGTTCTCATGCAGTGCAGCTCGGACGGCAGTGCGCAGCGCGGTGGCCTCCGGCTTCCAGCCGAAGAATTCCAGCATCATCGCCGAAGTCAGAACTGAGCCCATTGGGTTGGCGATTCCCTTTCCAGCGATGTTGGGCGCGGAACCGTGGACCGGCTCGAAGAGCGAAGTCTTTCCCGGGTGAATGTTGCCGGAGGGGGCGAGGCCAAGCCCTCCCGCAAGTTGCGCACCCAGGTCGCTGATGATGTCGCCAAAAAGATTACAGGTAACGATGACATCGAACTGCCGTGGGTCGCGAACGATCTCCATGGCCAGAGTGTCAATATAGAGGTGACGAGAGTCAATATCCGCGTATTCCTGGCGGACTTCCTTGAAAACCCGCTGCCACAGGTCGTGGGCAAAGGTCATGGCGTTGGATTTGTCGCTCATGCATACGCGCTTCAGTCCATTCTGCCGAGCATATTCGAAGGCATAGCGAATGATCCGCTCGACGCCTTTGCGGGAGTTGACATCTTCCTGGACAGCGATTTCATCCGCCGTGCCCTTCTTGAAGAACCCTCCGACTCCCACGTAGAGGCCTTCCGTGTTCTCGCGAATGACCATCAGGCGGATGTCTTTTTCAGTGCGGTCGCGCAGCGGAGTGAGCCGGTCGTGCAGCAGTTCCACTGGCCGGGCGTTAACGTAGAGGTCGAGCTTGAAGCGCAACCCAAGCAGGATGTCCGCCGCATGCTGATTAGAAGGCACCCGTGGATCGCCCAGCGCGCCGAAGAGTATGGCGTCAAACTCATCGCGCAGCATCTCGACAGCGCCCGCTGGAAGCGTGACGCCTTCGCGCAGATACTTGTCCGCGCTCCAGTCAAACTCGACGAATTCGATCGGTCGCTTGCCCGGCGCGGTCACCGCCTTCAACACCTTCACCGCCTGCGGAGTGACCTCCGCCCCGATGCCATCGCCAGGTATGACCGCGATTCGTGCCGCCGGTCCGCCATTTCGAATTGGAATATTGGGCAAAGCGTTCCCTCCTCTACGGCGAGCCCTCGCGTCCGCAGATGGGTTGCGTGGAGCGAGAAGACCCGGCGCTATTCTTCCATCAAAGCGCAGTTCGCGCCACTAACTGTGGACCCACTTTCATTGGTAAACGTCCCGGGTGAACTCCTACCGGATTCGATAAATCGACTGCGAACAGGTAAGATTCCGTGACATCTCTAGTACAGTGAAATCCAAATTACATGCTTGGCTCTTGCTCCTTGGCGCTCTGTCGATCGCCGTATCAGCTCTGTTCGTTTTCGGGTGGCTTGCCGACGAAATGCTGGAGGGAGATACACAGAGGTTCGATGCCTTTGTGAGGACTGCGGTCCACCAGCACGCCACGCCCGGCCTCACTCGATTGATGCAAGGACTCTCATTTCTCGGGTCAGTCGCGACGGTGAGTGTCTTGTGCGTTGTGATCCTTGCCGTCTTTCTCTTTTTCCATCGCGCACGCATGGCAGCACTGCTGGGAATCACAATGCTAGGGATGGCAGTACTCGATGCCGTGTTGAAGTTAGCGTACCATCGTCCACGACCCGTGGCATTTTTCGGCCCCACGCCAAACTCATACAGCTTTCCGAGCGGTCATGCCATGGGTTCAGTGTGTTTTTATGGAGTGCTTGCTGCGATTCTCGGTGCACGGGTGCATGGGGCGACCACCAAATGGTGCATCTGGACGGGCGCCGCCCTCCTGATCGGAATGATTGGTTTTTCGCGAATTTATCTGGGTGTTCATTACCCCAGCGACGTCATCGCCGGCTATTGTGCCGGCGCAGTGTGGGTGGGAGCAGTTGGTTTTGTAGACCAGCTATTTTTGGCTCGCAGCACAAGTCGTATGTGAACCCCATGGGTTCCTATCTGAGTTTGGCAAATTCGGCGCGGGCGGATTTGAGAATGGGGATGTCGGCGTCGGCGTCTTTCCAGAGCGCGAAGAATTCCTGATAAGAAGCGCGCGCGATTTTCACGGAACCAGACTGTGCCTGCGCGCGACCCTGGCCCAGATGGGCGAGAGCGCCGGACCAGCAACTGCCCACAATTCCGCGATTATCGAGCAGTTTTTGAAATTCGGCAACGGCTTGCGGCCCCCGTTTTGTCCCCACATACGCTTCCGCGCGGAGATACACCGGGATCATGCACGAATAGCTCAAATTCCCAATAAGCTGCCCGCGCTCGTATGGCTTCACGGCGTCCAGCAATTCCAGAGCCTGCGCGGGCTTCTGGCTGACCATCGCCGTCTGCGCACGAACCGTAGGCACCCACGCGGATTGCACCACGGTATTGGAGACGTTGGCCGCCGCCAGGTTGTCCAGCATCGTTTGCGCTCGCTGGACATCACCGACGCGGGCGAGCACGAGGATAGCAAGGACTTCAGCGTCACGGCTACCGGGAGCGATCTCCAGAACTTTTTCCGCTTCTTTGCGAGCCTCGGCTGTATTGCCATAGGCCGCTTCGCGGAGCGCGGCAATTCCCTGCCAGATGGCTGCGGGCTCGGTCAGTTGGGCGCTCTGCGCGGACTCGACCGCGCGGCGTGAAAACTCTCGAGCCTTCTTCACATGGCCGGCGTAGGCTTCCGTGTCGGCCTGCAAAGCCAGTATGGCGTCCTCGCCGCCTGGCTTGCCGGCCGACCAAGTCATCTCGCGTTCCATGCCCGCAGGTTCGCCGCGCAAAAATGCCAGTTCGTAAAGATCGGCGTGCATTGAGGGATCATCGAGCTTGCGGGAGAATGCCTGATTCAAAATGTTCTGCGCCTCTTCCAGACGTTGTAGAGCGATGTAGGCAGTCGCAAGATTTTCGTACCACGCAGCGCTCCCGGGATCAAGACGGAGGGCCTGTTGAGCAAAATTGGCGGCCTGCTCGTAGTCGCCGATCAAGAAATATTCAGAGGAGAGGTTGCCCTTGGCGATGTCGTCTCGGGGATAAAGCTGAACCCACTCCTTGTAGCTCTCGATGGCCTTCTTAACGTCACCGGTCGCCAAGTCGTAGTAGAGCGTGGTGATGTGCAGGCGGTCGCGCATGGTTTGGCGATCCGCCAATTCGAAAGCCTGCCGGATGTGATCGGCCGCCAGCGCGCTCTGATTCAGATTGTAGTAAGCAACCGCTAGATTGGAGTGCGCCAGCGCAAATCGGGAGTCAGCTTCAAGGGCCTTCTTGAAGTCAGGAATAGCTTCGATGGCTCCCTTTTCGCGGGCCAAGCGGCGGCCTTCGCTGAAGGCCTTGAGCGCGTCCAGAGACGTGCTCGAAGCCCGCTCCAGCGGCACATCGAGTTTTTGGATGGAGGCTGCATCTTCACCAAATTTGCCGCGAAGCCCCGTGGCGGCCAGGCCGAGAGCGTGAAGCACATTGCTCTTCCCCGCCGCGTTGCTACTTGCGCGTGCGACGGCATCATCGCCAGTACAACGCGTGGCGTCCAGCCGCAGGGAATAACCGCTGCCATCCTTGGAGATGTTTCCGGTCAGGTAAACCGTGGCACCAAGGCGCTGGCAGAGCTGCGGCGCGAGTTCGCGCGTAACTGCGGAATCGATCGGGCGACCCATGGTCCGCAATCCCTCAGCGACTTTTTCCACGGAAACCAGGTTCAAGGTCGGTGACTGCGCCAGGCTGGTCGCCAGCGCTTCCTGGAGGGAACCGTCAAACACAGGGTCGCCGGTAGTATTCGAAAAATTTGTGATCAAAATGGTGTCGGAATCGGTGAGCTTCGTGCTCCGCAGGGAATACCAGTAAAATCCCGTAGCCGCGAGGGCAAGCAGCAGTCCGGCGATGGCAAGCTTGGCCTTCATGACTGGGGACCTTTCTTACACAACGTCAGCTGCCGGGCCTCGCACTTAGGCCATGAGCCGGCTTCCTAGCAAAACTACGGACTGAATGCCGTCGGGAGATCAGGGCTGACTTGTCACGATAGTAGGGGCTGAGAAGAACGCTCGTCAACGATGGTTACACGTGGAGTTTACGGAGCGACATTAGCATTCACGACAGCAGAGCGTCCTGATTCAATGCAATAGACACCGCTGAGCGCGAGAATTCCGCCGAACACCTGGTTCCAGGAGCCTTTTTCACCGAGCAAGACGATGCCGAGAATCGTCGCGGCGACGGGTAGAAGATAGGTGAAGGCGCTAAGTTGCGAGGCTTCGAGATAGCGGAGCAACCAGAAATAAAAGACGTAGGCGATGGCCGAACTGAAAATCGCCATATAGAAGATGGCCGCCCAGCCGGTCCAAGGAACTACACGCCACTGCTCAAAGGAACCCAGCGCGAATGCGCTGTGGATGGCGATGGGCAGAACAATCAGCGCTCCTGTAAAGTGGCTGAAGGCCGACAAGGTCAACGGGTCGTAGCGCTCGCTGAACCGTTTGCCGAGCACCATGTAGAGTGCGAAACCAATCGAGCCCGTCATCGTGATGGCGTCGCCGAGTAGAGACGGCGAATGGGCTGAAAGTCCATTTTCCGACGCCATCACGGCAATGCCTGCGAATGCGATGGCCATTCCCACAGCTTTTCGCCAGCTAGCCGCTTCCAATTTGAAAAGCACCGCAAAAACCAGCGTATAGATCGGCCCCATGCCAACTATCACGGACGCGTGGCTGACGGAGGTATACCGCAGTCCCGCCGTGAAGCAGACCTGATTCACGGTGACGCCGAAGAAGCCCATGTACAAAAAGGTCCAAATATCGCGAAACTTAAAGGCGCGCCGCGTTTTCTGCGCCGCTTCGGAAAATGCTGGCAACCGCGAACAAATCAGATAGCAAGGGATCATCACAAATCCAGCGACGACGACGCGAAATGTCGCCAACGTCAGCGCTGGCAAAGAACGCAAACCAATCTTCGCGGCGATAAAGTTGATCGTCCAAATGAGAATGACGAGCCCAATCGACGCACCAATCGCAGTGCGGCCGGGCGCTCGCCCGCTGGAAGTCTCAATCCTCACAGCGTCAAGCCAGTCGTTCTTTGCGCACAGTGAATTTGTCGATGAGGTCCAGACGCGGTTCGAATCCGATGCCCGGTGCCGTCGGTACGCGAATCGTGCCTTGCGGGCTGACGCAGACTTCGGGAGTGATGATGTCTTCTTCCCAATAGCGTTTGCTCGCAGCCACATCTCCGGGAAGAGTGAAATTGGAGAGCGTCGAAAGCGCGATATTGTGCGCGCGGCCGATACCGGATTCGAGCATTCCGCCGCACCACACCGGAATGCCATGGCGCTCGCAAAGATCGTGAATGCGTCGCGAAACGGTGTGGCCGCCGACGCGGCCCATCTTGATGTTGATAATTTTGCAGGCGCCCAATTCGATGGCTGCGCGCGCTTGCTCTTCCGTGTGGATGCATTCGTCCAGGCAGATCGGCGTGGCCAGTTGCTTCTGTAGCTCGACGTGGCTGTAGAGATCGTCCCATCCAAGCGGCTGCTCGATCATCATCAGGTAGAAGCCTTCGAGTTGGCGCAGCAGCGCCACGTCGTTGAGCGTGTACGCGGAGTTGGCGTCCACCATCAGCTTGATGCGCGGAAAATCCTGGCGCAGCCGGCGCACCTGATCGAGATCCATTCCCGGCTTGATTTTGATTTTGATGCGCTGATAGCCGGCGGCGAGTTCCTTTTGTACCGTGGCGGCGAGTTCGTCGAGCGATGACTTAATGCCGATGGAGACGCCGCTAGCGATCTCCTGGCGCGTGCCACCGAGAAGTTTTGAGAGCGGCACACCCTTTTGCTTGGCTTCAGCGTCCCAAACGGCCGATTCCAGTGCAGCCTTGGCCATCTCGTGGCCGCGGACATGCGCTAGCAAACCAAACACATCGGAGGCGGCGGCGAATTCTTTCCCCTTCACCATTGGCCAGAGAAAATCGTGAAGGACGTACCAGGCGGTTTGCGCCGTTTCTGGGCTGTAAAAAGGCGACTCGCCCGCGACGCATTCACCCCAACCAATGACGCCGTCCACATTCACCTGCACCAGCAGGAAATGCCGGACGTCGGTACGGTCCATGCTCGTTTCGAAGGGTGCCACCAGCTTCATCCGGACTTCTTGCAGCGTGAGCTCTCGTATTCGCATTTTTCCTCGGCCAATAGGCCTTTCCTAAAAGTCACTCCAGGGAGCAAGAAGATAAGCGCTCTTTCCTGGCGTCGTGCGGAACGCAACCGCAGCGTACCCTTTAGCAAACCACTTGGTGAACTCTTCTCGCACGCGCGCCTGAACGCCCGCGACCTGCGAGGAATCTTCTCGCTGCCATTGTTCGAGCTCCGCGGGCAATTCGATTGCCGCGGGCGCGTCTACGGGATCTTTGACAAGGTCCTCGATGGCCGCCACCGTGCGCGCGGAGTCGAGATGCCATTCGACCAGCAGCCGGTCAGTTGGCAACCCGCGATGCAACGGACTCGTCGTCACGCCGTACAAGTTGGGCTGGTATTTCCGGCAGATGGCGCCCAGCCGGTTCAAATTAAAATGCGCGTTGCGCAGCTCGAGCGGATCAAAGGTCCATTGAATCAGCCGGATTCCCCGGCCCAGCGCTTCCGTGCGTTGAAAAAGCTTCAACATGCGCCCAACGCCGCGGTTGCGATATTCGCCAAGCACGCCGGCCATATGTGAATGAAGATACGGCACACGGTCACGAAGTCCAACAACCGCCAGCGTGTAGCCCACCATGCGGTCGCCATCGAAAGCACCCAGCACTTCGCCTCCGGTGTGCGAGGCGACAACAAACATGGTAGCCGGCTCAACTTCCAGGTCGGCTTCTCCCCAGATTTCGCGCTGCAATTCCACGCAGCGATGGAACTCCTCGAGACTTTCGCACTTTCGAATGACGATCTGCCCAGTCATTGTTTGGTAGCCGCTCCGCTCACTTCCGGCGCGCGCAGCTTCCCTTCCGAGTTCTTGGCTGCTTCCCAAAGTGTCTCCATCTCCTCACGCGGCACGTCCTTGAATTCGCGGCCGCTCTTGCGAGCCAGCTTCTCCATCGTTCGAAAGCGGCGTGTGAATTTCGCGTTAGCCTTCTTGAGCGCGATTTCCGGATCGAGCTTCAAAAAACGCGAGAGATTCACGGCCGCGAAAAGCAGGTCTCCCAGTTCCTCCTCCATTTTCAGTGGATCCTGTTCCTTCAGAGCTTTCTTCAACTCTTCCGATTCTTCCTGCATTTTATCGAAAACGCCGCCCGCTTCGTCCCAATCAAAACCGATGCGCGAAGCCTTGCGCGTGAGTTGAAAGCCTTCAAGCGTGGCAGGCAAGCCGCGAGAGACGCCATCAAGCAATGACGTTTCTTTCGAAACGCCTTCGCCGGTTTTGGCTTTATCTTTTCCGGTGCTAGCTCGCCGCTCCTCCGCCTTGATCTGTTCCCAGTTTCTCAAGACCTCAGTGGAATCCTTCGCATGCGTCGTCCCAAAAACATGTGGATGCCGCCGAATCATCTTGTCGTGGATTTCGCGGATCACCTCGGAGACAGTGAAGCGCCCTTCTTCTTGCGCGATTTGCGAATGAAACACAATCTGCAAGAGCAAATCGCCCATCTCCTCCGCAAACTTGCCATCATCGCCGCTTTCGAGCGCTTCTAAAACCTCGTAGGCTTCCTCCATCAGATAAGTTCGCAGCGATTGATGCGTCTGTTCACGGTCCCAGGGACACCCGTTCGGCGCGCGCAATTTCGCCTGCACCGCGACAAGCTTTTCGAACCACTGGCCCGGGGTCAATTGTTTCTGTTCCGGTTTGCCTTTGTGGCCCGTTCTTTTTGCTTTCTTTGTCCGCTTCTTGGGTTTAGGCATCGCCCTTTGAATTATTTCTGTCGTAAATCAAACGTCCCACTCTACGGTGCATCCGGGGCTTTGACAAGCACGCCAAACTCACCTGCTCATGGGTAGTGGGTCTGTTTGAATTTTCCTGATCGTGACAATAGGGGTCAAAATTCAAACTGACCGGTTCATGCGATGCAGCGACTTACGCAGGCCACCCGTGATAAACTACAAGCTAGATAATTGGAAGAGGAACGTACCTTGGCCGACCATAAAGACCACAAACAGGAAGAAGCATTTCGAGTTATTGATCGGCGTCCTTTTACCGCCGAGGGAGAATTGCGCAAGGAAGTTGTCGAGGAAGAAGAGCGCGAAGCCAAGCGCGAGGCCGCCAAAATCCCACCTGCGCCCCCCGATTCGGCAAAGCTTGTGCCTCCTCCGCCTCCGGTTGAAACTCCTAAGCGCTTACCCGCTTTCGAAAACCTTGTCCGCATGCTCGGCAGCAATGCCGCGATGGTGCTTGGTGCGTATGCCGACCCACGCACCGGCCAGCCCATGCTCGATCCCGACGCCGCGCGCGAGCTGATTGACATGCTTGACGCACTGCACGAAAAAACCAAAGGCAATCTCGCACCAGAAGAAGATACGCTGCTTCTGGACCTCCTGGGCAAGCTGAAAATGACTTATTTGGAGATCAATCAGGCGGTTGCAGCCGAAGCCGCGAAGGCCCCGGCCAAGGGCCGCCCGTAAGAGGCGCCCCGCAGTTTTTCGGTGCTGCATAGCGATTGACTTCAACGTTTTCAACATGCCTCCTGCTCCACTAAAAATTACAGTTCTCGGCTCCGGCACCTCCATGGGCGTTCCCACGCTCGGTTGCCCGTGTCGTGTGTGCGCTTCGACTGACCCCCATGACAATCGCCTGCGCCCTTCCCTGCTGATTTCCCGTGGCGGCCAAAACGTGGTGATAGATACCAGCCCAGACTTTCGCCAGCAGGCCATGCGTGTTGGACTTGAGCGCCTGGACGCAATCCTGCTTACCCACGGCCACGCTGATCACATTCTCGGATTCGATGATATTCGCCCGTTCAATATCCGTCAGCGCGCGGCGCTCCCCGTCTACGGCAACGAAGACACCTTTCGAATCATCCGGCGCGTGTTCGCTTACGTCTTCGACGACAAACCGACGCTCAGCACTGTGCCCAGCGTCACGCTGAAGCCCGCAACCAACCCGTTCGAACTTCTCGGTATCCCGTTTGTTCCCGTGTCGTTGCTCCACGGCGAAATGGAAGTTTTGGGATTTCGCTTTGGTCGAGCTGCCTATTTAACTGATTTTAGTGTTCTGCCGGATTCCTCGATGCCCTTGCTCCAGGGTCTCGACGAGCTCATCTTGGACGCTTTGCGAGATATTCCCCATCCCATGCACCAGACGGTGGAGCAAGCTCTTGCTCTTATCGCTCGCCTCAAACCGCGCCGCGCCTGGTTCACGCACATCGCTCACGACTTACCGCACGCCGAAACGAACGCACGCCTCGTGAAAATGGGTTTTCCGCACGTCCAACTGGCCTATGACGGCCTGCAGTTTGAAGTGCAAGTAGACACGACGGATGAAGTGTCGCAAGGACACGCGCATTCGAATGAATCTCGAATTATCGAAGTTGGCGAACCGCGGCCGACAAGACTGTCCGCATTTTCGTCATCGGAAGCCTGGGCCTCTCGCTACGCGACATTTGGCCACGCCAGCGTCCTGGCCATCGGCAACTTCGACGGCATCCACCTCGGCCATCAAGCGATTCTGCGCGCCACTGTCGAGCGCGCCCAAGCCCTCAACGCCGTCTCCACCGCGCTCACCTTCGATCCCTCGCCGCGGAAAGTCCTTCGTCCGGAGTCCGCGCCGCCGCGCATCTCCACCAACGCGCAGCGCATGGAGTGGTTCAACGCCGTGGGTCTCGAAGCCGTCGTGGTCCTGCCATTCACACTCGATCTCGCGCGTCTTTCACCCGAAGAATTTGTCGAGCAAATTCTAGTCCGTGATCTGCACGTGAAGGCTGTCTTGGTTGGCGAGGATTTTCGCTTCGGCCACAAACAAGCAGGCGAGGTAAAACTACTGGCCGAGCTCGGCGCAAGACTAGGCTTCGAAGTTGTAATTGTTCCGCCGGTGGTTCAACGCGGCGAAGTGGTTTCCAGCACCATCATTCGCCGCGAAGTCGCCGAAGGCGACGTTGCTCACGCCGCGCGTCTTCTCGGCCGGCCTTTCGCTCTCACCGGAGAAGTCGTAAGCGGCACCGGAACCGGCGGTCGCTTCACATTCCCCACGCTAAATATTGCTGTAGATCAAGAACTGCTCCCCGCGCGCGGCGTTTACATCACGCGAACGCGTTTCGAGGGCGAGACGCGCAGCCATCGTTCCGTCACGAATATCGGTATGCGCCCGACATTCAACGGCACCGCACTCAGCGTGGAAACACATCTCCTCGATGCAAACGTGGAAACGCCACCGAAGCGCATTGAAGTAAGGTTTTGGAAGCGCCTTCGCGAAGAAAAGAAATTCAGCAGCCCCGAAGAATTGCGCACACAGATCGCCCGCGACATTGCCCGAGCAAATAATTTCTTCTCCCGCCTCCGCCGCACCCGCTCCGCTTCCGTACATTCGATTTCTTGAGCTTATCATCCCGCCTGCCCTGAAGTGGCGATTGTGCGACTCGGGCGGGGGCGCTATGATGAGTCAAAGGAATGGCAATGACGACCGAGCGAATCGAGATTAACCTGGCGATTATGATGGGGAAGCCCGTGATTCGGGGAACGCGAATCACGGTGGAGCTCATCCTGCGTAAGCTCGCGGAGGGCGCGAGCGAGGCTGAACTGCGGCAAGACTACCCGCACCTCACAACGGAAGACATCCGGGCGGCGGTGGCCTACGGCGCGGCCAGCGTGGCTCACGAGGAAGTGGTACTACTGCCCGACGCGCCGATTCCTGGCAAATCCTGAAGCATGAACCTCCTGGCCGACGAAAGCTGCGCCGGGCCTGTGCTGCGGGCGCTGCGCGAGGCGGGCCATGATGTGGTTGCGATTCCGAAGTCGCGAGAGGCGCGACAGACGAGCAGGTTCTGGAGCGCGCCCTGAATGAGAAGCGCGTGCTTATCACGGAGGATCGGGATTTTGGTGAATTGGTATATGCGCGGGGCCGGTCGTCAGCCGGAGTGATTCTGGTCAGGTTTGATAGCCGTGCGCGTCACGCTAAGCCAGCGACCGTGGTCGAGGCCGTTGCGAAGCTGGGCTCGCGGCTGCACGGTGCGTTTACTGTAATAGAGGCCGGACGAGTAC
>JBGPDI010000099.1:0-17181 GCA_041482215.1 Candidatus Acidiferrum sp.
AGCGCGCCCGCGAGCGCCGCGGCAATCAGCAGGTGTAAGAGAAGCGGAGCATACGTATGTAAACCAGAACCACTCATAGGCGAAGCGCTATAATAGCGATTCGAACGCCAATCGGTCAAATGCGGCGAAAAGATTCCTGCGAGGGAAAGGCAACGCGACTCGCAGGTCGAGGCGAATAGAAGCATGCTCTTCGGTCACAATTCGAACGTAAAAGCCGGCGACACCACATATCACGTTCAAACGGAAGATCGCGGGACAGCCACCGCGCTCATTGATACCACCGTTTATTTCCGCGGACGCGTGCTGCACCGGCGCACAAACAACTATTTTGATCTTTTGCCGCTGAGCGCAGACAGTGAGCAAGCCCTCAAGCTTCGCCTGGATGAGCAGCACCGCTCCGTCGTCGAAGAGATTCGAACGGGCACTCTGCATCTTTCGCTACCGACCGAGGAAAAAGCCGTTGCCGCAGCCGGGGCGTCGGGCGCGAATTCAGTACCGGGAGTTCTCAATCTGGAGTTGATTAACGCCAAAACCTGGCTTACCGGCAAGCGCGCTTTGTTGCAGATTGCCGTTCGAAACCAGAACAAGCAGTCTGTGGAAGGCGCCAGTGTGACGGCGCGCGTGGACGGCGCGGCGGAGCTTTCGGAGTACTGTACGCAAACCGGGGGATTCGGTCACGCCCAATTCGAATTCGAAATGCCGCGGCTGGCGGCTGCGGAGGCGGCGCTGGTCATCGAAGCCTCGCACGGAAATGCCAAAGGGCAGTTGCGTTTTCAATTGCGCAGCAAGCCTCGCGTGCCTTCGGCGGGTTGACCCATGCAGACAACTATTTCCATTGTGGTGAACGGGGATAATCGTGACGCCAAGCCTGGCGCCACGGTCTCGGACCTGCTTCGCGAGATGGGCCTCGATTCTGGACGCGTGGCCATCGAGCGAAATCTCGAAATTTTGCCGCGCCCAAAGTGGTCCGAAACGCTTGTCGAGCCCGGCGACCGCTACGAAATCGTCCAATTTGTCGGCGGCGGCTAGGAACTTTCCGTTCCAAGTCGTTTCAAGTGCTGGAAGACATTCATCGCCGGAACAATTAGAGGGCGTATTGACCGCCCCTTCCGCTTGCAGAGCCCGTTTCGTTAACTCTCACGCATCTGCCCCCGTCTTGCGCGTTGTCTTGCCCAACGCTCTTCACCACAATCAAAGTTCATGGAAATGAAGCCTCTTTCCCGCGCTCCATGGCTGCGGACTGCCCTAATTGCTATCGCGCTCGTCTATGCTTTCCTCGCGGGACTGCACACCGTTAGCGAAACTGACCTCGGTTGGCAGATGGCCACCGGCCGTTACATCATGCAGCATCATCAGATTCCTTCCACCACGCTCTTCAATTATACGGTGCCCAACTCAAGCTGGATCTATCCTCCATTTTCCGGCGTGATTTTTTATCTGCTCTATCTGATCGGCGGTTATGTAGCGCTCTCTCTGTTCAACGCGCTCGCTTGCGCGGCAACTGTCGCATTGGCAGTATGGCGCGGTGGACGCGTGACGGCCGCTCTCGCGATTCTAGCCGTCCCCGCAATTGCCTTTCGCACCGTGCCGCGTGCTGACCTCTTCACCACAGTGTTATTCGCCGCGGCTCTGGTTTTGCTGATACGCCACTATGAAGGCCACCAGGTCCGGCTCTGGCTGCTACCGGTACTCATGCTGCTCTGGGTGAATCTTCACCACGGATTCGTCTCAGGACTGGCGCTTTTGGGTGGCTATGTCTTCTCGGAGTTGTGCGATCTGCTCTTCGCGAGTCGCCGCGCCGCCGCGCTTTTGCAACTCCGAAAGGCCCTGCAGTGGATCTTCGCCTCAGCAGCTGTAACCCTTGTGAATCCCTGGGGCTTCGGCATCTATCGAGCGTTTTGGCAGCAGATGAGAATCACACAGACCATGACCGACTTCATCGGCGAATGGTCCGGCGTGCACTTCAACTCCTTGGCGCTGCAGCAAGCTGTGAGCCCTCGCGACCCTGCAAGCGCGGATTGGTGGATGCTTGCTCTGTGCGTGATCGCGTTGCTGGTCTGCGCATGGAAAATGCGTCCGGGGCTCGCGGCAATGCTCGCCGGTCTCCTCTACCAGTCGATCGAACACATTCGTTTTCAAGCCGTGTTCGTCGTCATGGTTGTGGTGCTCGGCGGATCGCTGCTCCCACATCTTGCGGAACTGTTTTCTCCGCGCCAAGCAATATCGGCAAATGGTGAAGAACAGCCACGTCAGCGATTGGCTACTTCCTCGTCGCGCGCATTTGCTTTGATACTCACTGCTGTATTCGTGGTTCTGGTGGGAGTGCGTTGCTACGATCTGGTCACCAACCGCTACTACATCCAGTCTGGCCAGCTCTCCTTCTTTGGTACGGGGGAGTCCTGGTGGTTTCCCGAACGCGCGATGAGTTTTCTTGAGAAAGAACATCTTCCGCCAAATCTTTTTCATCCTTACATCATGGGTGGCTTCCTCACCTGGCGCGTCGGCGAGCAGTACCCGGAATTCGGCGATGGTCGCTTCATTCCTTTTGCAGATACCCTTTTCAGTGAACAGAACGAACTTGCTTCGTCGCCGCCAGATACCGCTTTGTGGCAAGACGCCGCCAAACGCTGGAAGATCAACACGATCGTTTTTTCTCTTTCCCGTTACGCCGGACTGGGAAGTGTTCCCCTGGCAGATTTTTGTAAGAGCACAACGTGGAAGCCCGTGTACATCGACGATGTTTCAATCCTTCTTGTCAGCGATAGCCCGGAAACCGCGGATGTCCTTCGCCGCTCCACTGTTCACTGCGACACCGCGGTCCTCGGTTTGCCTTCAGCCGCCCAGGGAAATTCCTGGCGTGCTCGCGCCGAGCGATTCAATTCACTGATGAACTCCGCTTCGATCTATTATCTCTTGTCGCGAGACAACGACGCACTTGCGTCCTTGCAGCAAGCCGCTCAACTCTTTCCCGACAACGCCAATCTTCATCTTGTGACCGGCCAATTGTTTCAATCAAACAATCGGCTCGCGGAAGCCGAGCAAGAATACCTTCGCGCCGTACACGCTCAGCCTGGTGACGCCTCCTGGTTCGCTCTCGCGCGTCTCTACAATGCCGAGCACCGCTATGCCGACGCCGTGCGTTGCATAAAAGAAGCCGCCACCTACTCGCAGGTTGCCTACGACAGATACCGAAGCCTGGGGCAGGTCTACATCTCGATGAATCAATTTCAAGATGCGCTCGCGGCGTTCGACCGGGCGGACCGTGCCAGCCCTTTTCACAATGACTCCAGCGATCTTGCCAAAAAGTTCAATGCGCGCCTGGCGGCAGGAAGATCCCGCGCCTACCGCGGTTCGAACGATTTGCCGCGCGCAGTGGCGCAGCAGGAACTCGCGGTCCGGATCATGCCTGAAGACTTTTCCGCATGGCTCACTATGGGCGAATTGTACGAAGTCCAGGGGAATTCGGCCGCCGCCACGTCTGCGAAAGAAAAAGCCGCAGCCTTAAAAGCGCTCGCTCCTGCCGCCCCATCCGCGAATCCGTCGCAGCGCTAATCGCGAAGGATCAGATTCCTTTGAGCAGGTGCCCCATCTTTTTCTTTTTTGTTTTGAGATACGCACGGGAGATTTTCGAAATGCGCGGCTGACAGGGTACTCGCTCCACAACGCGAATCCCTGAACTTTCCAGTTGGCGCACTTTTTCCGGATTGTTCGAAAGCAAACGAATCTTCCTCGCCCCAAGTGTTTTCAGTATTTGCGCCGAGAAATCGTAATCGCGTGCATCGGCCGCGAATCCAAGCGTCTCATTCGCTTCCACCGTGTCCATCCCGCCGTCCTGCAGTTCGTAGGCCCGCAGTTTGTTCAGCAAGCCGATGCCGCGGCCTTCTTGGGGTAGATATAGCAGAATCCCCGACAAAGCCTGCCCGATTTTCTTCAACGATAATTCCAGCTGTGCGCGGCAATCGCAGCGCAGCGAAGCGAGCACGTCGCCCGTGAGGCATTGCGAATGCACGCGCACCAGCGGCGCCGTTTTTCCATTCAGCTTTCCGCGCACCAGCGCAACCGCTTCTTCAGCCGGTCCTTGTCCCTTGAATCCGTAAATGGTGAATCGCCCGAAGCGCGAAGGGAGCTCGGCATGCGCAATCATCTGTGCGCCACCGTTATTCTTCCTTGATTGCTTGCTGCGATTTGTTTTTGTCTTCATCGCGGAACGAGAAGTATAGCAGGGACTCTGTTTCGCACCGATTGCCACCCGGCCTCCCAATCCTCGGCCTCCAACGCACGATTCGATGCGCGAACAAGCTCCCGCGCTACCCGCTTTACTTCGAGCGGCAGATTGGCTAGCTTTAGCCTGACGCGCGCAGCCAAAAATGGATACCGCCACACCAGTTCGCGATCTACTGTTCACCTTGCTGCTTAAAGTCGGCGTAGCATCCTCGATCGCCGCGCTCCTTGCTCGCTGGAACACTTTCCGCCGTGTGCTGTTCACCGAAGAGCGCGACGTTGATCAAAAACTAAAATTATTGCTGTTCATGGCCCCAGCATTGATCGTTGGCGTCACCTTGCGCCTGGTCGGCTCGGCCTACAAATTCGCTGATTTGTCGCTCGAAGGCGCGTTTCTGATGGGTCTGCTTGGCGGCCGCGTCGTCGGACCAATCGGCGGCGCGATTATCACGATTCCGGCGCTCATCTCGCATGAGTGGCTCGCGATGCCTGCGGCTTCCACTGCCGGACTCCTCGGCGGATTAATTCGCCAGGCCATTCCCAACAAAGAAGACCTCTGGAATTTCGGCCCATTCACCTTTCTGAACATTCCGAAAGCCACTGTAAAACTTCTGCGCAAAGCCGAACTGTCGTGGGAGATGGCGCCCTTAACGACTTGTATCGTCCTAGAACTCGGCCGCGTGGCGCTGGTCCAAGCCACAAAACCAAAGTGGCTTTTTGCGATTGACGCCCACTGGGACTGGTGGCTCGCACTAACGGTCATAGCAACTTTAATGTCGGTCGCCGCGCCGCTGAAAATCTGGAACAACACGCGCATCGAAATGAACCTCGAACGCCACCAGCAGCTTTTGCTGAAAGCTCGCATGGACGCGCTCTCCAGCCAGATCAATCCTCATTTTCTCTTTAACACCCTGAACACCGTCTCTGCCCTGATTCGCTTCGATCCCGATTCCGCTCGCGGCGTTGTGCTGAAGCTGAGCAACATTCTGCGACGCTTGTTGCGTAAGCACGAAACGTTCGTCCCGCTCCGCGAGGAACTGCAATTCATCGACGACTACCTGGACATCGAAGTCGCGCGCTTCGGCAAAGACAATCTGGATATCGTCAAGCACATTGACGACGCCGCTCTCGAAGCCTTTGTCCCCAGCATGCTTCTCCAACCGATGGTCGAGAATTGCTTGAAGCATGGACTTGCCCCCAAACTCGGCGGCGGAAAAATCGAGCTCCGCACGACGAACGTTGACGGTCGCCTGCGTATCGAAATTGAAGACAACGGTGTCGGCATCACCGAAGAAAAAATGCCCCACGTTTATGTCGAAGGAATAGGCCTCAGCAACGTCCGCGAACGCCTCCGCGTTCTCTACGGAACCGATTTTCATTTGGACATCCAGAGCCGTCCCGGCGAGGGCACCGTCATTCGAATCGAAATTCCAGAGCTTGTCGCAACCATGCAAGAAGTTGGTTGAGACGAATCAAGCAGACCCGCAGTAGCGGAGGCGTATCGCTGGCACGATCCGTAGAAGGAGGCTTCGAGCCGCCCATTCGCCGAAAGGGATACGTTGTCATATTCGTAACAGAAGCGCACACTCTAGGCGAGACTCCTCCCTGTTCAAGAGCGGCCTGAGAACCCTAAGCATCCGGAAGGGCACGGACGCTTGGATTTCTGTAAGTGTGAATGCGAGAATAAGAGGAACTAGACGCCCGCGGCACTCCAAGGGTCCCTCGGGTACAAAAAAGAGAGAGGAACTGTGACCAGTAACAATTCACGAAACGGAAAACCGAAAGTCGCTGGACGTGGGCATGCTGCGAAAGTTTCACCAGCCCTTGCGCGCGAGAAGTGCACGTGCAAGCACCCCGCCAGCAGCCACGCGGCTCTCAAGTATTCCTGTCAGGCCGCCGGCGCGCACAAAGGCTTCTGTCCCTGCATGCGCTTTCTTTCCGTCAAGGAATGGCGAGGAAATAAAGCGCGTTCCACCTAGCATTTTTTCGAGAGAAAGAACTTCACGACAATAACCGACTACGTTCGGGCGCCTCGACGGGCGTGGAAATAGAAAGACTCGCCGCGTCCGCTCCCAAGTCATCAGGCAAGTAAGTGCTCGCCGTCGCCTTATGACTTTGCGGACTTCACCGCCCTCGCGCGGTCTTGGATTCCCAGACTTTACGCAACTCATCGCGGCTTTTCAGCACAAAAGCTTTGGCTTCACCGAGGTTGGCATACACCTTCGTACCCTTGATGGTGTTACAAGGAATGCAGCACGCCACCAGATTGCTCGCGTCTTTCTTTCCTTTGCGAGCACGCGGAACAACGAAATCCACGCGCATCACCAGTGCGTTTTCGAAACTGGCCCTTCCGTCCAATCCGCAATACTGACAACGATGTTCATCGCGTTCCAGTATCTTCAGACCTTCCTGCAGGGTAACCGGCGAATCCACCAGCGATAACGTCTTGAGGCTTAATGGCATGGGAAACCTCCAAAGCGGAAATCTTTCTGACCAGGCGGGAGCTTGCGACTTCCACTCTCCTTCCGCAAGACCTTAGGACGCCGCGGCTTTGGTGTCAAGTTTGAAGCCGTGAATTCACTCATCGCGCAGCGCGACCATCGGATCAACCCGAGTCGCGCGGCGAGCGGGAATGTAACAGGCCAGCAACGCCGACAGCAGCAGCGCAGTGGTGACCCCGCTGATGGCCACGGGATCCATGGCACTCACTTGATACAAAATGCTTTTCATCAAACGTCCGACAAAGTACGTGCCCGCCAATCCTATCGCCAGCCCCACGCCGGCGAGCAGCATCCCTTCTCCAAGCACCAGACCCAGCACTTGCCGTGGGCCTGCGCCAAGGGCGATTCGCAATCCGATTTCGTGGGTGCGCTGCGCCACCGCAAAAGACATCACGCCATAGATGCCAATGGCTGCCAGCAAGAGCGCAACTCCCGCAAAACTCCCGAACAGCACTGTCGAGAACCGCTCTCCAGCCAATGATTCCTCGATCAGTTGATCCATTGTCTTCACCTGATCGAGTGGAAGGTCGGGGTCTATGGAACGTACCACCGCGGCAATGCTTTGAGTCATGCCAGCGGGATCGCCAAACGTGCGCACCGCCAGACCCGCCTGCGGCCATGGACTTTGCGCAAAGGGAACATCAATTTCCGGGAAACCGTCGCTGCTCACTCTGCCATTCCGGAACTTATGATAGACGCCCACTATCTGCCACTCGATCGGATGGCCGAAGCTAGTGACGCCGGGAACCAGTCGTTCGACCACCACACGTTGTTTTAATGGGTCAAGATTTGAGAGGTATTTGTTTGCAAAGGTCTCGTTCACGATTGCGACTGGTAAGCCGCCTGCCACGTCCTGTGCCGTAAGAAGGCGTCCTTTTTCGATGCGAATTCCAAATGTGCGGAAATATTCCGGTGTCACCATGTTGAACCCAGCGCCGGGACGCGAGGAAGGATCTTCCACCGATTGCCCCGCGAGGTGGAAAGGCATGCCAAAATTCGTGCCGATAATGGGCATTCCCGTCGAAGCCGATGCAGAAGTGATTCCGGGGAGCGCTCTGACTCTATCCAATAGCTGCTCGTAAAACGCGTTGATTTCTTCGGGATGAGCAAAACGCTTGTCACCCACGGGCAAAAGAAATGTAAGAATGTGGTCCTGCTTAAAGCCAAGATCCACGTGCGACAGTTTCCAGAAACTATGAATCACCAGTCCCGCACCGGCGAGCAGCGTCAGCGCCAGTGCGAATTCAACGATCACCAGTCCCCGCCGCAGTCCATGCCGCCCTACGCTTGATGCGGAACGGCCTCCTTCCTTAAGTGTGTCGTTGAGGTTCATCCGCGCCGTTTGAAGAGCAGGGAAGCAGCCAAAGAGTATTCCGGAAAAAAGTGACGCCGCCAGCGTAAAGAAAAGTACGGGAAGATTGAGCCGCACGTCCGCTTCCGATGGGAGAATGAACGGCGGCATCTTCGCGACGATGATTTTCAGCATCGTCCACGCCAGCCCCACGCCTAGAATTCCGCCAATCGCCGAGAGCGCCACACTCTCCGTCAGGAATTGCGCGAACAGTTGCCAGCGCGTAGCCCCTAGCGCGCCCCGAACCGCAATTTCTTTCTGACGTACCGTGCCGCGTGCCAGAAGCAGATTCGCCACATTCACGCAAGCAATCAGCAAAATAAAACCAACCGCCCCCATCAGCAGCCAAATATTCTTGATCAGCTCCGGGCTGAGGAAGTCGTTCTGCAAAGGCTCTACTGACGCGCCCCAGCCCTTGTTCGACTTTGGATAGACTTCTGCGATGTGCCGCGTGATGGAGTCCATCTCAGCGTTGGCCTGTTCGATGGTGACGCCAGGCTTCAAGCGGCCCATCACCAGCAGAAAATGGAATTCGTGATTGATTTGCGCCGGCTTGAATGCCAGCGGCACAAACAGCGGTGTATCCAGACGGTCGGGTGCTCCTGCCGCGAGGACCCCGACCACCGTGTAGGGCTCGCCATTCATCCGCAGTTGCTGCCCGATGATGTTCGCATCGCTGCCGAATCGCTCCACCCACAGCTTGTGCGTCATTACAACGACGTGGTCCCGTCCCACCTGCGCTTCTTCCGGAAGAAAATCGCGCCCCAGTGCAAACGGAATTCCCATCATGTCGTTCGAACCAGGTGAACTGGGTCGCGCCTGAATTTGCTCTGGATGTCCGCCTGTCGAAAGACTGAAACTCCCGCCTGTCCACGCAATCATGTCTTGAAAAAGCTTGTTCTGACTTTTCCAATCCAGAAAATCTCCTGCGGAAACGCCATTCCGGTTTCCATTCACTTTCGACCACACCATCACAAGTTGTTCGGAATGTGGATATGGCATAGGAGCCAGAAGGGTGGCGTATACGACGCTGAAAATGGCCGTATTAGCGCCGATGCCCAGCGTGAGCGCCAGAAGCGCGACCGCCGTGAATCCAAGATTCTTCCCCAGCAGCCGGAAACCAAACACCAAATCGCGAACGAGATTCGTCATGTGCTCCCCCAAGGTTCACACGCCCACTCGTTGCACTAGATAGACGAATCCGCCCGCGAATTGTTCCTAGCTGTAATGGAAATTGAGAAGCGAGAAAGAATGGATTTACAAGAAGAGTCTCTTTTACCGAGATACTGCGTGAGTTAAGACTATTCTTCGGGGCCGGCCAAATGCTGCAGCTGTTTTGGTGCGGTCAGTCGCCAGGCGGCTAGTAGGGCGCGACGAATCACGGGATGGCGGGCGCCGCTCAGTCGCACGCTAGTCGCGCCGCGGCGGCCCCATGCCCCGGCGCAAGGTTTGAAAACGCTCGGCTGAGCTTTGATGAACATCTCCTGCTCAATGGGAGTGAGCTTCACCATCGCCCATCCATCTTCCGGGTAACCCAGCGTAGCAAAGATCTTCCCGCCAACTCGAAAGTCGGGATGCTCCATGTGGACCCGCTCCTCCGCTTCCGGCAGGGCAAGCGCCAAGCGTCGAACGTCGTTAGGAGTCATGTAAGCGCCTCCAGTTCTCTGAGGAAAGGCAAGATAGCACAATGCACTCAGCCGAGAATTGAGTCCCCAATTACAGATCGAGGGCCATCTTCAAGGCGCGGTTTAATTCAAGGAGTTTGGCGGGGGACAGAGAACCAACGTAATTCGTGAGTTCCGCTTTGCGCAAACTTACGAGATTGTCGCACATGATCCAGCTGGGATGCTTCATACCTTCTTCCAGGTCTACCGCGACTTGCGTGGAAAGGCCTTCGCCATTGGTGAACACCGGCGCGCAGATAACTGTCGAAAACTTTGAATCGATCAACACTTGGCGGCTCACGACGACGAAAATTCTATGCTGTTTGGGATCGCCTCCCGGCTTAGAGACCCGATACAGCTCTCCGCGGTTCATTCCCCTGACGCCTGATAGTCCAGCACTTCTTCAGCCTCAAGGTTAAGACGGTCCGCAGCTCTATTGATGCGCTCCAAGTCTCGCGCCTGCAATGCGGCCTTGGCTCGATCCCGCAGAAATCGGCGCAATACCCCTTCAATGAATGCCGAGCGCGAGTGTTTAGACCCGGCCAAACGGTCGACGTCCCTCAAAACGTCCTTCGAGAGTGTGATAGAGGTCTTCTCTTTCATACTACCATTCTACTACCACATGATGCGCACTTCAAGAGACAGGTTTAAATCGGACCGAAGTTTTGGTTAGCGAGGGGCTAGAGAAGCGGTCGGCGCCTGAGCTGTTTGCCAGGAGATTCCGTGGCTCTGGAGCAGCGCGGTCGCATAGCGAATGGGGATCGCGGCGCCGGGTGTGCCCACTGAAACGGCTGAGGATTTAGCCAAGCTAACAAGGTTGGAGCGCAGCCAGCGGCCTTCGATAAGTCCGACAACTGCATGTGAATCTTGGGCTAGTACCGGGGATCCGCTCTGGCCAAGAGCTACTGGATGGCTCAGAAGGAAAACGTCGGCGGCGGGGGCGGATTTTACAAGCTTAGTAGTCTCATAGGAGAGAACTTCGCCGGAAGAGCGGTCTTCTTGCGGCGCTTGGTAAGAATGTGCGTTCTGCAGCTTGGGAGGATGAAGTGACAGGGCAATCACAGGTTGGCCGCGAAACGCGGGCTCGGACGCCAGCGGTAGGAAAGTAACACTATGCTTGCCAACGAACGGATTGGGGCTGGCGAGGAGTATCGCGACGTCGTGCTCTTCGTCTTTGGCGACCACCGTCGCTTGCAGAAGCTGCGGCGGGCTATTGGGTCGGCTGACCAGAATGTAGGGCTGGCCACCGTCGCGAAAGGTGTCAAGGACATGTGCAACCGTGAGGATGTAACCCTGCTCGTTGATGAAGAATCCGTTCCCAAAGAAGCTGTAGTGATAACCGTGCGAGGAAGGGGACCGATCGAGCTGATACACGATGGGGCATACCGCGGCGGACTGCGGCGAATCGTCGGAAGGTTCCTGAGACGCGGCCCCGACTGCGAGGCAGCAGAGCAAACCGCCAAGAGAGGCGATCAGAAAGGTAGTTCGTCTGGTGCTGTTCCATGGCATTTGTGGCAGAGCCTCTGCTTAAAGTCTTTCCGCGACTACCTTAAGACGGTAGCAGCGCTGCAAGGAGCGGGGAAGTCCAGAAAAGGGACAGGTGAATAGAACTTGACCCAAGGCTTGTCGTACTGTATATACTGTAACAACAGAAATGACAGATACAACAAGCTCGGCATGAAAGTCGCGGACAGGAAGGAAAAAATGAGCGCACCCACAAAAAATAGCTTAACCCCGGTGGCCCAGAAATTCATTTTGCATTGGGGCGAGATGGGTACCCGGTGGGGCATCAACCGCACGGTCGCGCAGGTGCACGCCCTGCTGTTTCTTTCGCCGCGGCCCATCGCCGCGGATGAGATTGCCGAGACTTTGGCGGTAGCGCGTTCGAACGTGAGCACCAGCTTGCGCGAACTGCAAGGCTGGCGCATCGTGCGCGTGGTGCATGTTTTGGGCGACCGCCGTGACCATTTCGAATCCATCAAGGACGTCTGGGAAATATTCCGCATCGTTTCCGAAGAGCGCAAGCGACGCGAAATCGATCCCACCCTCAGTGTGCTTGCAGAATGCGTGCACGAAGTAAAATCCGATGCGCACGGCGATCCCTACACCCGCGAACGCCTCGAGACCATGCTGGAATTCTTGACCGCAATGACCGGTTTGTTTGAAGAAATTATCCATATGCCCACAGGCGCATTGAAAGGTGTAGTGAAACTTCGCGGCAAGGTGATCACACTTTTAGGGACGGAGAAGAAAAAAGCTGTGGGATAAGAGACATCGAAGAAACGAAGTAATGAAATAACGAAGTAAAGAAAAAGAAGGAACCATGATTTCGCTGGTGAGTGAATACACGGACGGAAAAGGGCGGCACGCGCGCGGCTGGTTTTTCTTCGACGCGGAATGTCAATTCTGCACGAGAATCGCGCGGTGGCTGGCCCCGATTTTGCAGCGTCGCGGACTGGCGCTCGCGCCATTGCAAGACCCACGTGTTGGCGCGCTCCTGGGATTGTCGCGCGACGAATTGATGCGCGAAATGCAGTTTCTTCTAAGCGACGGCAGCCGCTACGGCGGAGCGGATGCAGCCGTCGCGCTGGCGCGCGAAATTTGGTGGGGCCGCCCGCTCCTCTGGATTTCGAAAATCCCCGGAATGATGGAAATTTTGCGCAAAGGCTACCGGTGGATCGCGGGACGCAGAAGTTGCGCGGCGGTTTCTTGCCCCGCGGATCAAATTTCTCCAAAGGTGTGATGTTTGGCCGCAGGTATTTCTGCAGAGAGCAGGCCGACAATGGCGTTTCGTTTTTCAGACTTGTGGCGATGGCAAGGAAAAGTCAGCCGCGCAAGATATGCTGTCGTTGGACTTGTCGGAGTAGCGATCAAGCACAATCTTGATCGAATAATCGCCGCTTCATTTCTTGGTTACGGCGACAGCTTTTTCAACTACTGGGCTCCGCTAGGTAAAGCGGCACGGCTCAACCATCTTTCAATTAACGAATCGAAATTTCTGGCTGTACTGCTGTTGTTTTCGGTTCCATTTCTGTGGGTGGGAGTGTCGATGACTGCGCGTCGACTGCGTGACGCGGGCCAACCCGTTTGGCTAGTAGTTCTTTTCTTCGTGCCAGTAATCAATGCCTTGTTTTTCCTCGCACTGTGCGCGCTTCCGCCGCAGGAACGGGTGGCTTACTCGGAAGGAGCACCTTGGCCCAGCCCGGGGATGCTAAGTGGGATGGTTCCGCGGAGCGCACTGGGCAGCGCAGTTCTCTCACTATTTCTTACAACGGTATTGGGATTGATATTCCTAGGGCTTGGGACGCTGGTGATCGGGGCGTACGGATGGGGCCTTTTCGTAGCGTTGCCATTTTGTCTTGGCATGTTTTCGGTTCTCCTGTACAGCTATCATGGGCCGCGCGAATTGCGATCGTGTTTTGCGGTTGCACTGCTTCCGGTCGGCATCCTTGGTGCCGTGCTGATCCTAGTTGCAATGGAAGGTGTCATCTGTGTACTTATGGCGGCTCCATTTGCTCTGGCGCTGGCGGCGGTTGGAGGAATGATTGGATATACGATTCAAGAACGCCACTGGGGGGCAAATCAGAGGCCAGCGATGCTTTCAATCGTTCTTTTCCTTGTACCCCTGTCCTTCGGGGTCGAACATGCGGCGGCGTTACAGCCACCTGTCTACATGGTGCGAACGGCGATTGAAGTGAATGCGCCGCCGGAGAAGGTTTGGAATCAAGTGGTGGCATTTGCGGAAATTCCGCCGCCGACGGAACTGCTGTTTCGAGCGGGGATTGCGTATCCGATTCGCGCGGAAATTTCAGGGCATGGCGTTGGCGCGGTGCGGCATTGCATTTTTTCGACGGGGCCGTTTGCGGAGCCCATCGAAGTGTGGGACGAGCCGCGGCTTTTGAAATTTAGCGTGACGGCGAATCCGGCTCCGTTGAATGAATTGAGTCCGTATGGAAATATTCAGCCGACGCATTTGCACGGGTACTTTGTTTCAAAGCAAGGGCAGTTTTTGCTGACCGCGTTGCCGGGCGGGCGAACGCGTCTCGAAGGAACGACTTGGTATCAGCATACGATGTGGCCGGCGGCGTACTGGCATTTGTGGTCGGACTACATCATTCATCGGATTCATCTGCGCGTGCTCGAACACATTCGCGAAGAGGCCGAGACGCACTAAACCAATTCCGATGAATCCTCCAAGAGCATTTATTCAGTTGGCTGCATTGCTTCCGGGGTCGGCATTGGCTGGCTTCCTCATCGGGAGTCTCCAGCACTACCTGGGCTTTGGAGTTTGGGGTTTTGGCTTCGGAAGACATGTATTTTGGTTCGCTCTATTCGAGGGCGGCACCATTGGAACAGTCCTTGCGATTCCCACGGGGCTAGTCGCGTTCTACGCCGTGTTAAGAGCTCGAGTCACAGTGAAGCAAGTTGTATTGATCTTTCTCGCTAGCTTAGTGGGAGGCTGCGCATTCGGAATAATGTTCTCTTGGTTTTCGGTCTTACTCACTCCCGTTCTAACCATCTGCATGGCATTGTAGTTTCGTCTTAAAGATATCCGCGCGAGGATGGCTTAGGTGCGGGCGGCGATGGTGTCGCGGAGAGCGGTGAATGCGGGCTTCGGATTGAGATCAGCGTCGAAAGGCAGGGGGCGTTGGGGGAGGCCGTCTTTGCGGGGGCGGAAGCCTTGGAGCCAGGAGTCGCGGTCGGAGAGACACCAGGTAAGAATGGCTTTCAGGGATTCTTGGTGGAGAATGTTTTCCAGGAAGCTGCGGTAGACTTCGCCGACGAGACGATCGCGTTCAGTGATGTCAGCGGGGAATTCTTGATCGTCTACATCCAGTTCGGTTACGTAGACTTGCAGATTTAGCTTTTTAATTTCCTTCAAAAATCTATTTAGGCCATTCCAGGTTAGCGGGTCTCCCTTCGGGCGGAGGTGCGCCTGAACGCCCACTGCGTGGATGGGGACGTGTTTCTTGTGGAAGCGATGGAGCATGGCGAGGATGGACTCGCGTTTGCGTTCCTGGTCGGTGGCGTCGGTCTCAATGTCGTAGTCGTTGTAGGCGAGGAGGGCGGAGGGATCGGCCTCGGAGGCAGCGCGGAAAGCGATTTCGACGTAGTCTTCGCCGATATTTTTCAGCCAGACGGAGTTGACCATGTCGTTGTGATTGTGATGGTCGGGGCGAATGGCTTCGTTGACGACGTCCCAGGAATGGATGCGGCCTTTGTAGCGACCGGCGACAGTTTGGATGTGAGTACGCAGAAGTGACACCGCGTTTTCCGGAGTCGTGACGGCTTCAAGCCAATCGGGATTGTGTTCGTGCCAGCAAAGATTGTGGCCGCGCGCGGGGATGTGATGTGATTCTGCAAACTCCATGAAGAAGTCGGCGGCGGTAAAATCGTAGCGATCCTGCTCCGGATGTGTGGCGCCCCATTTCATCTGATTCTCGGCGACGAGGATGGAACACTGTTCCGTAAGAAGCGTGACGAATTCCGGACGCTTTAGGTGCCGGCCCGAAAGTGCGGTGCCGAAAAAGAGTCGTTTGGCGGCGGCGATTTCGCGCAGCTTTGCCAGTTCGGCAGCTTTCAAAGAGAGCGGCAAAGCGGAAGCGGCCAAAGCGCCAAGGGAAAGTTGCATAAATGAGCGACGTTGCATGCGGGGCATGTCCTCCGGAAGACAAGGATATGCATTCCGAGACGAATCGTCACAAGTAAATGTAGATTGAGGTTCCGGGACCAGAAGTCAATCCTCATCTCGCTTCCTCGACACGAGTAGACTATGGTTGATTGAGGACGAAAAAACTGGGAGAAAGGGTTCGAACCGGACGAATATAAGCGTAGATTATCACCTGAGCATGTACGCTTTCAGCTGTCCACGATCATTAGCGTGATTTTCGGAGTCGAAGACTAGATTCTGAATCTTGTTCTGGAAAGTTGTAGCGAGAGCAGCGCTTGGGATTCTGCGGTAATTTTCTGTATGACCTCTCGTCTATGTGGGGCTCCTTTATGTTGGACCAAGGTGTCTGGGCTGAAGTCAAAGTAGGTAGTGAGCATCTGAGGTTATTCTCTGAGCAAAATGCGCAGGGCGTGCAGGCCTCCGTCTACAACGTAAATGCAAAGAACTGGATCGCCCCTTCTGAGGCCGTTGAAGACATCGAACAAGGGAAAGATCGCGCCGCAGCACATGCAAGGGCATATCTACTTCGTGTCGCCAATTCCGAATTACCTGAGTTGAACTGGAAAAAGTCGCGCTCAGTCTAGACCTACCAATGCGAGCTCTAAGCTCAAGCGGGTTGGGTCGCAGGGCGGCCAGATACGACAGCGAGCTCTCAGTTAATGTAACGGGCATTTCTGCGTCGTGCGCACCAGCAAGTAGTGGGTCGAGGCTTGCGGACGTTCCCGCAACGCGTGAGCTGATGTTGTGGCGGCATCCTGACCGGACGCCCTCGGATCGGCAACATACCCACGATTCTCGATGAAAGGCCGTTGCCTGGAGTTCTGATCAGCGCAATGACCCCCTCCCCCTGGGATTTTTGTAAGTGTTGCAGCTACAGGGCTTAGCGTTTGTGTAAGTGCTTTAGAATCAACACTTGTGCACGTGTCTCTAGGTGTTGATTCTAAAGGGACTTACGTTGTACTTAGGTAGTGCGAGTGTAGCGAGTAGTGCCTGGAATTCGGATCAAAGAATCGGCCTCACTCTCCCCCCTATGTTTTCGTAACGATATGACACGAAAGGATTTAACGGGTGGGGGTCGGCAAAAGAATAGAGAGATAAGGACTTACAGACTCCCGTGCTGCGTTTAGATGCCATGCGAAATGAAATGGAAGAGGCAGGCGGAAAGAAGCCCAGATTTCTCTGAGTCAATTATAGCAGGCCCATATGAAAATCAAGGGGAAAATTGACATTGCAAGAGACATCGGGAGAAACGGCAGCGCAGACCAAGTCAGACCCCGCAGCCTTACAACCGAAGGCCTCGGCACTGGAAGCCCTCAAACAGATTTAGAGGTGCTCCACCCGCCCAGGGAGAAGGTTTGCCCTACTTCAGAGCCCTCTCAACCGCTGCCTCCACCACAGGAACCATAAGGGCGTAGCCCTTTGGGTTTGGATGAAGGCCGTCGTTGCAGAGGCCTTCTTTTAGCATCCCACTGCCATCCACTACCGCCGAGAAATAATCCGCGTAAACCGCTCCGACGCTGGCTGCGTAATTTTTCATCCAGGTGTTCAGTTGCAGAACTTGAGCCGGTGGACGCTGGACGCTCTGTATGATCTTGGGGTGAGTCCCTGCTGGCGGCGGTGGGTCCCAGTCAGGCGGCATCGTCGCGTAATCGCTGATGGGCAGCACCGAGCCAAGGATTACCTTGATACCGTGCTTTTGGGCGAGCTCGGTCATGGCCATCAAGTTTTCCTCGACCATGGTCGCCGTTTCTGGACCAGTGTTCTGCGAAATGC